>NZ_JAJTDH010000047.1:0-26297 GCF_021300285.1 Microcystis sp. 49638_E5
TCTCTTGAAGCTAATTATGATGATTATCTTGAAAAAAAATGATAATTAGACAGAAGTTCTCTATGTGAACAAGAGAACTTTATCTTCTTTTGTTTTCAAAATGAGAATTGCTGGCTGAATTAGATTCAGCTTCAACACTTTTTACTGATTCTACCATCTTTCTCTAGGTTTGTTTATACACACCGAAACGGCGTTGGAACTGTTCATCTGATAAGTGTTGATAATCCATACTTTTGCTAATAAACATAGCAAAAGTATAGATAATTTCCTGACCTAAGATCACATTTTATTCCTTTTTCCACTTCCATCTAAAAATCGAGAAAAAAGCAAAACCTTTCACCATACCATAAAAAAATTATGCAAGAGGTCTATTGCTAACCCGACCGACGATGATCTATTCTGGATTCTAGCCTGACTCGCGAATCCCCACCGCCACAAAAGAATAATGTACTGCGATTACCTGGTTCAAATCCTCACCGCACGCGTCTACGATGTCGCCCAAGAAACCCCCTTAGAACTTGCCCCCAATCTCTCCCAACGCTTGCACAATCAGCTTTTACTCAAGCGCGAGGATATGCAGTCGGTTTTCTCTTTTAAACTGCGCGGCGCATACAACAAAATGGCGTATTTGTCAAGGGATTTGTTACAAAAAGGCGTAATTGCTGCCTCGGCGGGAAATCATGCCCAGGGAGTCGCTTTGGGGGCGCGGCAATTGGGAACCCAAGCGATTATCGTTATGCCTGTCACCACTCCGCAAGTCAAAATCGACGCGGTAAAAGCCCGGGGCGGGATTGTTGTCCTGCACGGTGACACCTACGATGATGCCTACACCTACGCGCGGCAATTAGAAGCGGAAAAAGGCTTAACTTTTATCCATCCCTTCGATGACCCGGAGGTAATCGCCGGCCAGGGTACGATCGGTATGGAAATTTTACGACAATATCAGCAACCGATCGAGGCCATTTTTGTCGCTATTGGTGGCGGTGGGCTAATATCAGGTATTGCAGCCTATGTCAAGCGTTTACGCCCAGAAATTAAAATTATCGGGGTGGAACCTGTGGACTCAGACGCGATGAATCAATCCCTAAAAGCTGGTTATCGGGTGCGTTTGTCTCAAGTGGGATTATTTGCCGATGGGGTAGCGGTGCGCGAGGTGGGAGAGGAGACTTTTCGTCTTTGTCAGCAGTATGTGGACGAGATTATCCTCGTGGATACGGATGATATCTGTGCGGCGATTAAGGATGTTTTTCAAGATACACGCTCGATTTTAGAACCTGCGGGGGCGTTAGCGGTAGCAGGAGCGAAAGCTTATGTAGAAAGAGAAGGAATTGAGGATAAAACCCTCGTTGCTGTGGCTTGTGGGGCAAATATGAACTTTGATCGTCTGCGATTTGTGGCGGAAAGGGCAGAATTAGGGGAACGGCGCGAGGCGTTGTATGCTGTTACTATTCCCGAACAACCGGGCAGTTTACGGCGTTTTTGTGAATGTGTAGGCAAACGCAATCTAACCGAATTTAGTTATCGCATTGCCGATGAAAAAGAAGCACATATTTTTGTCGGCGCCCAGATCGAAAATCGCAGCGATGCCAAGAAATTAGCCGAGAGTTTTGAAGCTTGCGGCTTTAAAACCCTCGATATTAGCGATGATGAATTGACTAAATTGCATCTGCGCCACATGGTGGGAGGGCGATCGCATTTAGCCGATCATGAATTATTTTATCGCTTCGAGTTTCCCGAACGACCGGGGGCTTTAATGAAATTTGTCGCCTCCATGAGTCCCCACTGGAATATCAGCGTTTTCCATTATCGCAATAACGGAGCCGATTACGGGCGTATCGTCGTGGGCATACAGGTCCCCCCGGATGAAATGAATCAATGGCAAGCTTTTCTCGATACTCTCGGCTATCGCTATTGGGATGAAAGTCAAAACCGGGCCTATCAGTTGTTTTTAGGTTAAATCGCCATTTTCAGGAAGTTATCAGTACAGATGAATCAAGATTTTCCCCATATTTCCGTTTTGAGTCAAGAATTAATCGCCGGTTTAAATATTCAACCCGGGGGGCATTATCTCGATCTTACCCTCGGGGGTGGTGGACACAGCCGCTTGCTTTTAGAAGCTCATCCCGAAACCACAGTCACCGCCATCGATCGCGATCAAAGCGCCCTAGAAGCCGCTAAAATTAGTCTCGCCCCCTATCTAGATAGCCGTTTAACCCTCTGGTGGGGGAACTTCGCCGATTATAATGGACAAAATAGCAGTTTTGATGGCATTATCGCCGATTTAGGAGTCAGTTCTCCCCAATTCGATCAGAGCGAGCGCGGCTTTAGTTTTCGCCACACGGCAGCCTTAGATATGCGGATGGATCGCTGTCAATCCCTGACGGCAGCCGATATTATTAACCATTGGCAGGAAAAAGAATTAGCAGATCTTTTTTATCAATACGGAGAAGAACGTTTATCTCGTCCTATTGCTCGCTCGATCGTCCAAAAACGTCCCTTTACTACCACTACAGAATTAGCGGCTGTCATCGCTAGTTCTGTCCCCGCTAGTTACCGTTATGGACGTATTCATCCGGCAACGCGGGTTTTTCAATCCCTACGCATCGCTGTTAATCAAGAATTAGATTCTCTGCAAAAATTGTTAGATCAAGCCCCCCACTGGCTAAAATCCGGGGGAATTATCGCTATGATCAGTTTTCATAGTCTAGAAGATCGTCTGATCAAGTATGGCTTTCGCGAAAATAATTCCTTGAAAATTATCACCAAAAAGCCGATTATTCCCAGCCGAGAAGAACAAGCTAAAAATCCTCGTTCTCGTTCGGCTAAACTAAGAATAGCCCAAAAGATAGAATCAGAGGTTATCTGATAGCAGTTATCTTAATTGTGAGGTACAAACTCTCTGGTTTTGGGGAGTCGTTATCTTGAAGATAAAGGCTGTGGTAAAGTAAAAACCAAGAAAGAAAGCTGGTATTTATTCTTAAAAATCATTGACTAAAATAACGCAGTCCTTTTACCAATCTTTCTACTGCCGTTAAAGCCGTTTCTGGAGATAAAGCACCGTAGGCAAGACGCAAATAACAGCCTTCTGTTATCCCAAAAGTTGAACCGGGTAACACCGCCACCCGCTGCTGCTCAATTAAAGTTTTAACTAACTGAAAATCATTCTTGTCTGTGGTAATTTTCAGGAAAAAATAAAAAGCCCCTTCCGCAGTGGCAACATCACAGATATCCCTAATCGATTCTAGAGCATTCAGGCAAATTTCTCTAACTTGACTGATGGTTTTTAACTGTTCTAAAGGATAGCTTTTACCCACCTGTAACGCCCCTAGGGCCGCGTATTGCGACACCACCGGCGGACAGATTAAAATAGTATCCTGAATCTTATTAATCGCCTCAGATAAATGTTCTGGTACTACCATATAACCAATGCGCCAACTGGCAAAACCGTAGGCTTTTGAGAGACTAAATAAGGAAATAGTCCAGGATTCACTGTCAACAATTGCCGCCGGAGAAAAGTGACGGGCATGGTTATAGGTAAAATATTCATAAGCCTCATCATGAATGTGATAGATGCCCTTTTTTTGACAGATTCGATTGACTTCTCTTAGGGTATTTTCTGGATAAACTACTCCCGTGGGATTATTAGGAGAAATCGTCACCACTGCCTTAGTTTTTGCCGTGATTGCCTCTTCAATGGCAGCTGGACGCAATTGATAATTTTTGTCTGTGGCGACCAAAATTACTTGACAATCAGCCATTTTTATGGCCATTTCATGATTGAAATAAAAGGGAGTGTTGAGAATAATTTCATCCCCCGGGGAAGTAATGGCTAAAATGGCATTCATAAAAGCCATATTACTGCCCGCCGTCACAAAAATTGCCTGTTTATCGCTGATTTCTATCCGATTATCTTCGGCTAGTTTTTGCCGAATTACTGCTAATAAGGGGGAAATTCCCGCCACGGATTGATATTGATGATTTTTGGGATTAGCTAAAAATAAAGATAGAGATTCGATCGCTTCCTGGGGTGGATAATAGGAAACAATCCCTTGACCTAGGGAAATAGTACCAGGGTTCGCTTTAATTAATTGACCGACCACGGGAATAATCGGTGTTTGTACCCCGTCCATGCGGGAGAGAAGGTCTTTCATTAAAGTAATCAATGGAGCCGAGCAGAGTCGAACTGCTGTCCAAATTAGGTATTGACTGTCCGTTCATTCACAGGTTTAGTTTCGATTACCCTCGAAACGGGGACTGTCACTTATCCCGGACAGTGGGATGCTCTAGTTAAAGCTTAGACGGTTAACTAACTAGAGAAAGTCAAACGTGGCATCCGTTGGGGGTTTATCCATAGTCCTTAACGGAGTCAAACCATGAATGCTCGAGTCGATTAGAGACTATTAGGCAGCTACAGGAGCGGCTTTACGAGCGAAAGGAACGATGTTGTTCGCATTTACTTTTTGTTTGAGCCTTTGATTTACGAGAGGAGACTCACTCTCGACCTGTATCACGGGGGAGCTTTCGCTAACCTGTCGAAACCGTTACGGCCCCTTGTGCTTACATTCTGATTGTAGCATATTTTTTGATTAAGCTAATTGTGGCTCAATTGAGATTTTTCCGATCTTCCCAAGGGTTAGAGCCAGTCTAGATGGGAAAAAAGGTTTTTATCGCTGATTTTTGGGAGAATTATCCTATATTTGCCCTCGATTAGTATCACCAGAGACTAAACAATTAATTGAGCAGCTATTGCTCCACTGCGATAACCTGAGTTCGGAATCAGGGAAAACGGCAAAATTTCCCTAACCCGAACTAACCTTGATTACAAAACCTTATGGGTGTGAGAATGTTGTTTGACGTTATCCTCCGTCCGCACCACATGAACAGCATTCAAGATGCGTTTTTTCTCTAGGGAAAAGTTTAAATCGTTTTTTTGGCTGCCCAAGGAGATTAACCCTTGCAGGTGGGGTTGATTTTTATAGGTGCGAGTGGCCGCAATCGCCCTTTCGACAAAATTCTCGCATAATTGGGTATTATCGGGGAAATTACTAGGTATTTGAGGATTATCGTCCTGAAAAACCTCTCCTAAACTCATGGCGCGGGCAAATTCGTAGGAAGTGGGAATTCCTTTGACAATTGCCTCTAGGGCCGCCGAGGGAATCGGTTCTAACACCGCCACTTTTTCTAATTCTCCCTCCTGTTTGAGAAAACAAATTGCTAAACCGAATACACAATAATCATCTTTTGTCAAGTCAGAAATGTTTAAGAATTGTGTCGCTGTGGCCATTATTTTAATCCTGAGTCGCTCTTTCTTTAATCTTGCGGGTGATGAGCGCTCGAATCAAGGTTTTTATTAAGAGATATGAAGGAGAAAAATTTAGCAGGGTTGGGCGGCGCTAACGCATCCCCAGACGGAAAAAACTGAGAACTGTTAGACTAGAAACCAGCAGATTAACTGATAAACGAGCTTTATGTCACCCACTCTACTCATCTCCAAAGAACTCCCCACCCTGAAATATAATCCTAGTCTGGAGCGCTTTGATAGCTCTTGGGCGGCTCCTTTGTCCACTCTTCTGGGACTGGGACGGGCTGCCGGGGCAACTTTTATCGAATTTTTCCTGGAAAGAGTCAACTATATCAGTTGTTTAGCCGAAGATGACAGCATCACCAGTCTCTCACCGAAACTATCTACAGGGGCAGGAATCCGCCTTTTTCGCGGGAAAGCCGATTGTTATGTCAGTACCAACGATTTAAGCTTCCAAGGCTTAAAAAATGCCCTAGAAAAAGGTTTATCGATTCTCGGTTTAAACCTACCCAGTCCTAACGCCTATATTCCCGAAATCAATCTGGAAATGTTCCGGGATTATGCCACGGTCAAAAACAAAGATATTTGGCTGAATAATTGCAGTTCTTTGGGAGAAATGGGTGATATTCTCCTAAATGCTAACGTTCAACTCAATCAGAAAGCCTCTCACGTCCAATCTCGTCGCGCCGCTTATTTTCGCGATTGGCAAGAAATTTTAGTTGCCGCTAGTGATGGCACTTTTGCCCGGGATATTCGCCTCACCCAATCGGTGGGCTATAATCTCCTCTGTGCCGATGGGACTAATCGTTCTAGCATTGGTAAACGGGTGGGTAGTACCAGTAATCCCGATTTTCTGCGGACGTGGAATGCCGAGGAATCGGCGGCAGAAGTGGCCGAATCGGCGGGTAAAATGCTTTACGCTGACTATGTAGAATCCGGCAGTTATCCCATCGTCATGGCCAATGAATTTGGCGGCGTTATCTTCCACGAAGCCTGCGGTCATTTGCTAGAAACTACGCAAATCGAGCAAAAAACCACACCCTTTCTCGATAAAAAAGGCGAAAAAATCGCCCACGACAACCTGACGGCGTGGGACGAAGGATTATCCGATAAAGCTTTCGGTACTATCGATATGGATGATGAGGGAATGCCGGCCCAGCGTACTCTCCTAATTGAAAATGGTATCCTAAAAAACTTCATTGCCGATCGCACCGGTTCAATTAAAACTGGCCATCCGCGCACAGGTAGCGGTCGCCGTCAAAACTACACCTATGCGGCCGCTAGTCGGATGCGGAATACCTACATCGCTCCCGGGGAATATACCCTCGATAATCTCTTTAATTCCATCGATAAAGGCATTTATTGCAAAAAAATGGGCGGTGGTAGTGTGGGGGCGACCGGGGAATTTAATTTCGCCGTCGAGGAGGCCTATCTTATCGAAAATGGCAACCTGACTAAACCCCTGAAAGGCGCGACTTTAATCGGTTCAGCTAAGGAGATTATGAATAAAATCTCTATGTGTTCCCAAGATTTAGGTCTAGCGGCGGGTTTTTGCGGTTCCGTTAGTGGTAGCGTTTATGTCACCGTTGGTCAACCCCATTTAAAAGTCGATTCTATTACCGTTGGCGGTCGTTAATCATGACTTTAGTGATTCTCTACTATTTCCTCATTGCCATCATGATAGTGGGAATAATTGGCGAACTGCTGCCCGCTATCCCCGGCATGAGTTTGATTTTAATCGCCATGCTGGTGTGGGGTTTTGTCACCAAATTTGCGGGGATGGGGGTCGCTTTAACCGTGGCCTTTGTTGTCCTTCTCCTCAGTCTGGGGGTGGAATTCCTCGCTAGTTATCTCGGCGCCCAAAAAGTTGGGGCGAGCAATTGGAGTCAAATCGGTCTAGTAGTGGGTTTATTAGCGGGAATATTCGGGCTTTTACCCGCTTTACCCATTGGCGGACCGATTATCGGCTTATTTGTCGGTCCTGTGGTGGGGGCTTTTTTGGGAGAATACGCCTATCGTCGCGATTTGGAATTAACTCCCCGTTTGCAACAATCCCTAAAAGTCTGTGTCGGTATCGTCGTCGGTACGGTTATCGGTCACGTTGCTAAAGCTATGCTGGCCACGGCTGCCGTTATCGTCTTTATTGTCACCACTTGGCCCAATCTCTCTTCAGTTATCAGTTAGAAGATGTTGAATGTTGGGATTTTATTTGAAATTTCCCCATTCCCCCACTTCCCTATCACCCTATCTCCCTATCTCCCTATCACCTATCCTCCAACACCAAAAAAAATCTATGCCAAAAGTTGAAGATATCGCCCAAATCGCTAATTCTAGCGCCCAAGCTTTAGGAATTGCTAAATACGACATCTATGGTTCCTCGGTCGATGAAACCGATGTGGATGTGTTTCAAGGGGAACCGAAACAGGTACAAGCTTCCAATCGTTCCAGCGTTATCGTTCGCGTCTGGAATCAGGATAATCAAGTCGGTGTCACCTCCACCACCGATGTGGACCCGGTGGGACTGCAATTAGCCCTAAAAACCGCTCAGGAAGCCAGCGTTTTTGGCGTTAAGGAAAATGTCCCCGATTTTAGTCCCGCTGCCACCGCACCCACCACAGAAGTGGCCAGCGAAATGTCTAATCAAGCACCGGTATCCACTCTCGTCGATAAGTTATTAGCCGCCGAAAAATCCCTACTAGCGGCTCATCCAGCTATTGCCAGTGTTCCCTATAATGGTTTGGGACAACAGCAGGTCAGACGTTTTTATCTCAATAGCGACGGGGCAATGCGTCAGGAAGCGCGTAGTTATGCCAGTGTGTATTTATACACCAAAACCGAACAGGAAGGCAAAAAACCCCGCAGCGCTGGTGCTTTTCGGGTTAGTCCGGGCCTGGAAAAATTAGATATCGATGGTTGCATCGAGGAAGCGATTACCAAAACTGTTAGCCATCTGGACTATCAACCGATTACCACGGGTAAATATTTAGTGGTTTTTGCCCCCCGCGCCTTTTTGAGTCTAATGGGAGCATTTTCTAATCTGTTTAATGCCCAAAATGTCCTTGATAAACAGAGTCTTTCTACTCCTGAATCTTTGGGAACACAAATCGCTGCTACTGCCTTAAATTTGTGCGATGATTCCCTCCATCCGGCTAATGTTTCCGCAGAAACTTTTGATAGTGAAGGCACTCCTACCCGTCGTGTGGAATTAATTAAAGAGGGGATTTTGAGTAATTTTCTCCATAGCACGATTACCGCTAAACGGATGAATACAGAACCGACTGGCAACGGTAACATTGGGTCAAAAGTAACGGTTAGTCCCCATTTTTATCACGTTTTTGCTAGTGCTAATCAACCAAAAAGCTATTCTTTGGAAACAGCAGAAAATGTGGTTTTAATTGATAGTTTACAGGCACTTCATGCGGGAGTTAATTCTCTACAAGGTTCCTTCTCTTTGCCCTTTGACGGTTGGTTAGTTAACAAAAATGAGCGCATTAGCATCGATTCCGCTACCGTAGCCGGGGATATTTTAACACTGCTGAAATCGATTGTTTATCTGGAACCGGAAGCAGTTATTACTCCCAGTGGTGTTTGTCCCTACGTTTGGGTAGAGGGTTTATCAATCACGGGAGAAGCTTAACACTATACCAGACCAAAAATAGGGGGTATTAACCAGGGTAATACCCCCGCAAGATGGATGCTAATTTTATAGTCGTGGGTAAGCTGTTGACTATCCAAATTACAATAAATCCGGTTATTAAAGACTGATTAGGGTTTGCTGAATAAAGTACGGGCGAAGCATTCGGATAGAAAATCTACGGTTTCACCGATAAGTACCTAAGCAAAATTAATTACACATATCTAACCACCTCTTGCCTCCTGCTTTTTGCCTCTTGCCTATCTTCACTAGGAAATTAATTTTGCACGACTACTTAGGTTATTGCCCGAATGCTTCGCCCCTACAGGACGCGGGCCGATGAAGACCCAAGGTTTTGAACCACGATTCTCTCAAAATCTTGCACCTGTGGGAGCGAAACAGGACACTAAAACCCTTATCTCGTTTATATTTCACATTTATTCAGCTTTAGTATTACTCCTAATTAAGAACTATTTTTCAGCCGGGGGAAACCAATTATCATCTAATGTTTGTTCGAGGGATATATGAGCGTCTGAATTGAGGGAAAAAAGCTGAGAAACTGATTTAATCGCCACTGGATAAACTTTATCATACATAGCTGCTAATTCTGGCCGTAAGCTGGGACTATCTTCTAAACGATGCTGAATTTGGGCGCGAAAATTGACTATTTCTGCCGCCCAATGATTACCTGACCGTTTTTTTTCTTCTTGCCAATAAGCCAGCTTTAAAAGATGTTCGATAAGACGGGTTAACAGACTCATTAAAGCTCGTCTATCACTTTTCCCCATACTCTCGATTTCTTCAATTAAATTATCCCAATCTACCTGCTCAAAATTTCGCTCTTGTAACTGTTTTACCGTCTCTTTTAGCCATTGATTATAATCAGTTTCGTAGGCAGTTGACGACATAATTTAACTCTCCATAGAAAATTACTTAGTAGATTAAGAAAGGTTAATGGGTGTATCCATTGATAGATAGGGTTTTTCGGCTATTGTAGTAGATATCTATGGGGGAAATCCAGATATATTCTAGAACGTGAGGTGGGGAACCTGACGCGATTGCCCATAAAAATGCCAGGTTTTTGAACGTGGACTCGTTGAACCAAGAATCCCGAAGCGCTGGGATGGGAGTATCAATCGGATTCTCTCAGGAAACCCGCTTTCTGACTTGTAGTAAGATTGAGGGCATAGTATGGCAATTTCTTAGGCGATGAAGGCAGCGGCAGTTATTGAACAGTACAAAAACGGGCGACGGGATTTCCGGGGGGAATCCTTGCGGGGTGGTAACTTTCGCAGTGCGGACTTAGCGGGGGCGGATTTCAGTGGTTGTGATATACGCGGGGCAAATTTTAGTCGGGCGAATTTGACGGGGGTGAAGTTTGCCGGGGCGAAGGCGGGATTGCCGAAGCGGTGGCTGGTGATTTTGCTGGGGTTGGCTTTGGTGTTAATGATGTTTTCGAGTTATTTCTCCGCCATAAAAGGTTATCTGGTGAGCTTAATTTTTTCAATGCCTAGGATAACCCTTACAGATACAGGTGAACGTCAATTTGATGGTTGGTTCATTCAAGTTGCTGGTTGGTTCATTACAGAAAGTCAAGTTGCTGCTTGGTCCATCTTAATTTTTCTCATCTGTTTTTGCGCTGTCACTTGGCGTAAAAATATTTTGGCCGTAGCCGGAGCCGGAGCCTTAGCCGTAGCCGTAGCCGGAGCCGGAGCCGGAGCCGGAACTGGAGCGGTAGCTGTAGCCGTAGCTGGGGCCGTAGCCGTAGCCGTAGCTGTAGCCGGAGCCGGAGCCTTAGCCGTAGCCGTAGCCGGAGCTGTAGTCGGAGCTGTAGTCGGAGCCGTAGCTGTAGCTGTAGCCGGAGCCGTAGCTGTAGCCGGAGCCGGAGCCGAGTTCTTACCCGGAGCCGTACCCAGAGCCATAGACCTAGACGTACCCAGAGCCATAGACGTATCCCTAGCCGTAACCAGAGCCGTACCCGTAGCCTTGACATTATTTTTCTGTTGGCTCGGTTGGCTGACCCTTAAACAAGAACACCGCGATCCTTGGTTGCGTAAAATTGTGATAGCCTTTGCTGCTATTGGTGGCACATCCTTTTTTCAAGCCAATTTAACCGCAACAGATTTTACAGGAGCCACCTTAAAAAGTACCAATTTTAATCAGGCAATCTTGAATAAAACAATTTTTAAACAAGCAATTAAATTGGAATTAGCCCGCCCCGGCAATACCTTATTAGCCAATCCCCGGTTTAGAGAATTTTTGATTGATTCCCGCACCGGAAGCGGAAAAGACTTTGCCCAAGCCGATTTACGGGGGGCATATCTGGAGGGGGCAAACCTGCAAGCTGCCAACTTGCGCCTCGCCGATATCAGTGAAGCCAGCTTGCAATACGCCAACCTTGCGGGGGCAAACCTCACCGAAGTCAACGCCGTCAATACGGATTTGCGCCATGCTACTCTGACGGGTGCTTGCGTGGAAAATTGGAATATTGATGCTACCACCCAACTGGATGAGGTGGACTGCCAGTACATTTATCTGCTTAATGGGCAGAAAGAGCGCCGCCCCAGCAGTGGCGAATTTCAACCGGGCGAATTTACTAAATTATTTGCCGAAATGTTCGACACCGTTGACCTCATTTTCCGCAATGGGGTAGATTGGAAAGCCTTCATTGCCGCCTTAAAAGAAGTACAAGTGCAGAATGAAAATACGCCGCTTCAGGTGCAGAGCATTGCCAATAAAGGAGATGGCGTGATAGTGGTAAAAGTCCATGTACCGCCCGACACTGATAAAGAGAAAATTCATCAAGAATTTAACCAAAATTATCAACTACAACTCGCAGCCATCGAAGCCCAATATAAGGCACAACTCACCGCCAAAGAGACAGAAATTGCCATCTATCGCCAACAAAGTGTTGATATGATGGAAATTACCAAAACCCTCGCCAACCGTCCCATCCATGTAGAAGCAAAAGCCATGAGCAACAGTAACGACAGTTCCCCAAATATCACCATCCGCGATATTAATAATTCCGCCGTCAATTTCGGCGAAATTATCGGCGATGTAACTAATACCATTAACCAAATTGCGGCCGATGCTTCCCCAGAAAATGCCCAACTTAAAGCCTTACTGCAAGAACTAACCCAGGCGATTGAAATTGACAGCCATTTAGATGAAGAAGAAAAAGCCGAAGCCGCCAACCAAGTGAAAAAGATTGCCCAAGCTAGTCAAAATCCTGATGATGCCGGACTGCAAAAGAAAGCCCAACGAGCGGTTAATTTTCTCGAAACAATTGCTAAAGCTTTGGAACCTGCCAGCAAACTTGCCCAAGCCTGTCAAAAAGCCTTACCGATAATTTTGAAAACATTAGGCTTCTGATAGGTTTGTAGTTGCGCTTTAGCGCAGTTCTAGTTGAGGCTAGAGCATCGACTTGTCGCACTTTTTTTTAGTCCAAACTTGCGCCATTTCTAACCTATTAGTAACCCCAATAAAGAATCATCCTCAAGATAACAAATCAAGCGCAATTGTCGATGATAGCTGAGATTCTATCACTTGATGACCGAGATTAACCGGTCGAGCATTTCCCTCTACTGGCGCGCAATAACGGGGAATTGGACTAGAAACGAGGCTAATATGACGGTCACTCACCGCTAATCCATGGGTGGGATCATAGCCTTTCCAGCCGCCCCCCGGCAAATACACCTCTACCCAAGCGTGTAAATGTCTTTCTTCTTGGTCTAAATCTCCTTCTTGATAGCCACTGACAAAACGGGAAGCTAATCCCACACAGCGACACACATCCATAAATAAAACCACAAAATCGCGACAGGAACCCTGCTTATTTTTCCAAGTGTTTCCGGGTAGATAGGGTTCCCCGGTAAGACGAATAATTTGCTGACAATTGCGGTAAATTTTGTCATTAAGATTAAACAAGAAAGATAGCACCTGTCCTTCGGTTTCCTGCATAATTTCTTGGGCTAATGCTGCCACATCAGGGTCATTAGCTAACCCATAAAATTGTCTGTAGGGTTGTAATTGGCTGTGGAGGGAAATGGGATAATCAAAGGGTAAACAGGTCGCCCAAGGTTCCAACAAATACTGAAAAGGATTAACCCCATGGGTTTCCACTTCACTGACCACATCAATCAATAATTCTTCCGTCGGTTGATTAAACCAAATTTGTAAACAAGAATTGCCATCGAGGTCGATAATATTAGTTATCGTTAAAGGTTCTGGGTTAATTTTGAGCGTGAACTCTCGTAAAGTTTGCCCACCATCGGATTTTGGCCGCAAGCGCAGCAGATGAGGCGATAAAATCACGGGTTGATTATACAAATAATTAGTTTGATGCCGAATGTGATAACGCATTAAGTTGTTAATTGGGATTGATATTGAAAGTTATTTACTGCCAGAGGTGAGGCAAGTTCGGGATTAAAAACAAAGAAAGTTTCTGTCATTTTTATTCCCACATCATTAACTCTTTTTTGAATATGGTCGAGGAATTCATGCAATCCCATTTCAATAATATCCTCGATGGTTAGATAACTCATTTCCGCACAAAGTCGCCCTAAACTTCTTTCTACCGAATTGCCCCAAGTTCCTATAGGAGTCCCTGTAACTTGATGCAAACAGTGGTCTAATTCCCGCAGACAAAAGTGAATTGAACGAGGAAATTCTCGATTAAGAATTAAAAATTCGGCCACGTCACTAGGAGTAATCCGTCGTTGACATTTACGATACATTTCGTAGGCACTCACCGACCGCAGTAAAGCAATCCATTGAATTTGGTCTAGAGAAGTTCCTACCCATTGAGCGGAAGGTAAGAGATAATAGTATTTAACATCAAGAATTCTGGCGGTTTTATCGGCGCGTTCCTGTAATCTTCCCATAACGCCAAAATGCCAACCTTCATTATGAGTCATCGTTGCATCCATCACCCCCGCAAAACGGTGACTAGCCAATTTAACTTGGGTAAAAAAGTTCGGTAAAGTAGTTTGAGGATGGTAAGAGGAAGCATCTTTTACCATCAAGAAAAAACCATTAACCTGTTCCCACATTTCCGAAGAAATAATCTCGCGAACTGACCGAGCATTTTCTCGCGCCCAGCGCAAACAAGAGATAATTGAACTACTATATTCCGTGTCAAATGTCAAGAAATTGATCACATTTTCTGCGGTGGCTGTGCCGTAACGTTTCTTGAATTGTTCTAAATCTCCCGTGGTTAAAACTAAAGGTTCCCACTGTTGCAAAACACTGGTAGGTACATCTAACATTAAATTAAGGTTAACATCCATAAACCGGGCGACATTTTCTGCCCGTTCAATATAGCGATTTAACCAATAAATTGAATCGGCAACTCTACTAAGCATAATTAACTGGGAAAAAGGAAAGAGTAGGGTGGGTTAGTAACCCAGCAAAATTTCGATTATTGTCCTGATTACTTGGTTAAAACCCAAGTGTCCTTACTGCCACCACCTTGAGAGGAATTAACCACTAAAGAACCCTTTTTCAAAGCCACGCGAGTTAACCCTCCTGGATGCACATAAATTTCATCACCCCGATGGAGAATATAGGGACGTAAATCCACATGACGACCTTCAATTTCCCTGTCAATTAAAGTGGGAACCCTAGAAAGACTTAACACCGGTTGAGCGATATAATTGCGGGGATTAGCGGCAATGCGCGGGGCGAATTCTGCCCTTTGTTCGGGGGTGGATTGAGAACCGACTAACATCCCATAACCTCCCGATTCATTAGCGGCTTTCACAACTAATTTATCGAGATTATTTAAGACATAATCTAAGTCCTTTTCTCGCCAACAAAGATAGGTAGGAACGTTATTTAAAATCGCTTCTTCTCCCAGATAATAACGAATCATATCGGGGACAAAAGCATAAATAACCTTATCATCGGCGACTCCCGTACCAGGGGCATTAGCTAAAGCGACACGACCTTCCTGGAAAACTTTTAATAATCCTGGTACACCTAACATCGAATCGGGACGAAAAACCGCCGGATCTAAAAAGTCATCATCGAGGCGACGATATACCACATCTACCCGTCTTAATCCCTTGGTGGTTTTCATTTGTAGATAACCATCAAAGACAACTAAATCACGCCCTTCCACTAATTCTACCCCCATTTGTTGGGCGATAAAAGAATGTTCAAAGTAGGCAGAATTATAGGTTCCGGGGGTTAAAACCACCACGGTGGGATTAGGTAATTGGGCTGGGGCTAAATTGAGGAGAGTTTCCAACAGATGGGAAGGATAATCATCCACTGGTTTAACATTCATTGTCTGGAAAATATCGGGGAAGGTGCTTTTCATTACCCGACGATTTTCGAGGACATAGGAAATACCAGAAGGAACCCGCAAATTATCCTCTAAAACGTACCATTGACCATCTTTATCGCGGACTAAATCGGTTCCCGTGATGTGACACCAGATACCTCCGGAGGGTTTCAGTCCCAGACAGGGTTTAAGAAATCCCGTCGCCGAGGCGATTAATTCGGGGGGAATAATGCCATCTTTAATGATTAATTGATCATTGTAGATATCGGAGAGAAAAAGATTGAGGGCTTTGATGCGTTGTTTCAGTCCTCTTTCTAAATAATCCCAGTCCTCAGCCGAGACAATTCGGGGAATAATATCAAAAGGAAAGATTTTTTCTACCCCTTGATTGTCGCTATAGACATTGAAAGTCACCCCCAATTCAAACAGGGCCGACTGAGCGGTTTCCCGGTGTTGTTGAAGTTCTCGGGGTGGCAGATTCTGCAGCCATTTGATTAAAGGGGACGCGTGGGGACGAGGTTGACCATCATCTAAGAATAGTTCGTCGTAGAAGCCTTCGGGATCGTAGGTATTTAATAGCACGCTGACCTCATTCCATACCGATACTTTTTTGCTAACATACATTAACAATGCACTCTAAGAGAGTCTCTTAAAGAGGGGGTATCTCCCAAAGCACGAAGAAAAATTCCTCGTGCGCCATTAATATCTCTATCCATCGTCTTGCCATCAATCTTGGATTTAATGACTTTTTTTCCACCTAAGTTATGTATTAATTCACCAGTCCAGCTAACTGTTTTCGACGTATAGGCTTCACAGCAGTCTATTACTAATTTACCCATCTCAAAAGCCTTATGCTTGAGAAATTGCTTAAATCGGTAATGAGACCAGTTAAGCATCTGTCTAACAGATTTTGAGCGAATCTTCCTGCTATTTTTTAGAACCATTTCTGACACTTCAAAAGTAGGCAAAAGAATCACATCAAAGTTATCAACTAGGAATCTAGCAACTTGATGATGAAGTTCATCTACTAAATTCCTGATTTTATTTCTTAGTCGACTAGCTGCTTTTCGATAACGGTTTCTGGTTTTAGCATTAACTTTGGTAGAACGAGAAATTAAATCATCAAGGTGATAGCATAATCGTTGGATTTTACCTATATCCTGACTCCCGATTGAGCCAAAACTATTAGGCGAGAATAGTGCCAGAAAATCTCTAACACCGGGGTCTAGGGCGACAATGCGTCCTTGGTTATCGGATTCGCATCGTTGCACCTCATGGGGAATAGCTAAATAGTATTGTCCATTTCTGGATACTAATCGGCTATCCCCAAAATTGTCGGGCAGTGATTCGGTGAAGCGTATTTGCCCTAATTTTGTGTGATATATTCCTTTTTCTGAAATGGCTGACTTAGGAATATAACATGATTGCTGTTTATCTTTACGGGAACGGAATTTTATTTTCTGGATTTCCCCAGTTTTTTGATATTTTCTTTGAGCATTTTTAACGGCTTCACAAGCGTCTTTGACTGCTATTGATTTAATCTGGTAGGGGACTTCTTTAGCCCATTCTGGTAAATCATTAATGATTCCGGTCTTGATAGCCTTCCAATTAGCTTTTCTATCTGGTTCCTGTAGATATTTAATGGTTTGGTTGAAGACAAACCGAGATACTCCCCACCAGTGTTTCATCAGTTTCTTCTGTTCTGTTGTTGGATAAATCCGCACTTTCTTTGATTTTTTGAGCGTACTTCCTGAGTCCGGACATTCGGCAAGAGAAGATGTGAAGTATTTATAACAAGTCTGCTGTAAGTTCTGATTCGGGACTGTGAACAGTTTGGTCGAGAACCAAGATTTTGCCACCGTTTTGTTCGACCATGTACTGTATAAGCTCGAATCTAAATCGGCATAATCTGTCCAGTGTGGACATAACAATTGTGAGTTTATTTCCCCACAATAATCTGTCCAGTATGGCTCTAAGTCCTTTTCTTTGGAAGTTAAGCCCACTACCGATGTCTTTGATGATTTCTGCCTCTGGATAGAATCCGCGCATAAAGCTGACTTGTCTCTCAAGGTCATCTCGTTGCTTGATTGAACTGACTCGGCAGTAGCAAACAAGGGAAGCTCTAGCTGCACCATTGACGTAAGACTGGACATCGTACAATCGTTGCCCTGCTTCGTTTTTGATACTTTTGATTTTCCCTTCATCGGCATATTCTCTTAATGTATTGGGATGTAATCCCCATAGCTCAACGGCTTTTCTTAGGGTCACAAACGTTCGCCTAAATAGTGGCGTATGTAGGTCAATGTGAGCAAATCAGTAACTAGCTGTCAACCTTACCTATTCCCAGTGTCGGACAATTGGCCCAATTTTTTGTAGTCTAGGAGACATTTTAAGGGAAATTTTAGGAAGTTAGCGGTTTTTCAGGTCTAGCGATCGCCAATTGATCCCCACCGGTGGAGAAACCTGACAAGAGCGAGAATTAGCCCTGAAAACTGTGTTACATTTTTTAAAGGTCACACCTTAAATCTTTCATTTTTCTTACTGGTTACGCGATGTTTACCAAACAAGTAACGGATTCCAAAGCCTATCAATGGTTTGAGGAACGCTTAGAAATTCAAGGGATCGCTGATGATATCAGCACCAAATACGTTCCCCCCCACGTTAATATCTTCTACTGTCTGGGTGGTATCACCCTTGTGTGCTTCGTGATCCAGTTTGCCACTGGTTTCGCCATGACCTTCTACTACAAACCCACTGTAGCAGAGGCCCTCTCCTCCGTACAGTACATCATGAACGAAGTTAACTTTGGTTGGTTAATTCGTTCTATCCATCGCTGGTCCGCCAGTATGATGGTGTTAATGATGATCCTGCACGTTTTCCGCGTCTATCTGACCGGTGGCTTCAAAAAACCTCGGGAATTAACCTGGGTAACTGGGGTTGTCCTGGCCGTGATCACCGTTAGCTTCGGTGTCACCGGTTACTCCTTACCCTGGGATCAGGTGGGTTACTGGGCGGTTAAAATCGTTTCCGGTGTACCTGCTGCTATTCCCGTCGTCGGTGATCAACTCGTCACCCTGATGCGCGGTAGCGAAAGCGTCGGTCAAGCAACTTTAACCCGTTTCTACAGCTTACATACCTTTGTACTACCCTGGTCGATCGCGGTCTTCATGTTGCTACATTTCTTGATGATCCGTAAACAAGGCATTTCTGGGCCTCTATAATTCAGAAAAATATCTCTGTCGATCCGAAATCATTTTTAGGAGACATTATCCATGTCCACATTAAAAAAGCCCGATCTCAGCGATCCCGCTCTACGCGCTAAGTTGGCTAAAGGGATGGGTCACAACTACTACGGTGAACCAGCTTGGCCTAACGATCTGCTCTATGTCTTCCCGGTGGTTATCTTTGGTACGATCGGACTCTGCACCGGTTTAGCGATTATGGATCCCACCATGATCGGTGAACCTGCCGATCCTTTCGCTACTCCCTTAGAAATTCTGCCAGAGTGGTATCTTTATCCCGTTTTCCAAATTCTCCGTATTCTTCCTAACAAACTCTTAGGTATCGCTTGCATGGCTGGCGTTCCCCTAGGCTTGATGTTAGTTCCTTTTATTGAAAGCGTCAATAAATTCCAAAATCCTTTCCGTCGTCCCGTCGCTACCGCTATCTTCCTATTTGGTACTGTGGTCACGATTTGGTTAGGTATTGGTGCCACTTTCCCCATCGATACATCTTTAACTCTCGGTTTGTTCTAAGTTACTGAACTTCACCGGTTTTTTGCCCACGCTTGTGATTCCAGACTTTGGAAGAGCGATCGTGGGCAATTTTAATTGGGGTTTGCGGCAAAAAGTTTTTCTTGGGGGCAGGGTGTGGGGTGTGGGGTGTGGGGTTTTACCGATTTTCAGGTGGTCAACTACCTAATTTTCAGGGAAAAAGTCCAGGGATTTTCCCCCTGATCACTCCCAGTCCGGTACTTTTTGATTGACAAAAAGTCTAAAAGTCTTACCCAACAAGGTTTTTAGATTTATTCAGCCAACCCTAATTGTGATTTCTTCTATCGGGTAATTTGTTGTACCAAAGCGATGACATCGCTGCGGCTGAGTTTTTCCTTACCTAACGCTAGGACTTCGAGAGTGCCATGGGCTAAAGCGAGGGGAATCTTACAAAAATCAAGGGCCGGCCCATTAGGCAGCGATTGAGTGTAATAATCGGCTAATTTCAGATTACGACGGGCATAATTATGAATATCACTAATTGTCCAACCCTGGGGCAGAAAACTTACCCCCCGGCGCAGATCCTCGCCATGGTTGCGGGCAATATTAACCGCTTGTAAACCCCGTCCAAAACCGATGGCATAACTGCGATTAGTTTGAGTGCCGTCGTACCAATTCCAGAGGTCAGACAGCAATAAACCCACGGCACCGGCCACACTAAAGGTATATTGATCTAATTCCACTTCTGTGCGAATATCCCAGTTATTCCCGGCCCAGTAGGCCATGCGATCGGCCATGGCCGCCGTGGCATCCCAAACCCGGGGGGCGATCGAATCCGGTGCTAACAGGGCCCATTCGCCAATTCTCAGGGTTACTTCCGGCAAAATCTCCCGATGGACTAAGCCAAAAGCAAAGTTCTCTTCGGTAGAATTTTCGGTACCTGCTTGTAAATTCAGACTAATTTGTCTTAATATCTGAGATTTACTGAAGTTATCTAGGTCGGGATGGTCTTCTACTTCATCGATCGCCCTCATACAGAGATAAGCTGAGGCTACTGCCTCGAGCAGACGATCCGGTAAACGGCTTATGGGAATATAAAAAGTTCGACTCGTTTCTTGCAGAATCGTTAAAGCATTATCGCGCAAATTCATTCAGTCCTCTCCTCACGCCAACTTAGGTAACTACGAGTTAAACCAATCAGACAGATCGGTTTAGGTTATTCCGATGTTCCTAAGACCAAGTTGCTGTCCATTGTAGTATGATTATTCAAAATTTCGAGATTATTCCCGAAAAAATCAACCATTAGGGTATTCTTGACAATTTTTCTTTCTGGGATATGTGAGGGATAATTAGGGTAATTTTTCGAGATTACGGGCTTAAAAAGCCGATTTTACCCGTTTTTAAGCAGTATTTTGCGGCTTCATGGCAGGGATTGAAAGGAGGTCACTTGTAAAACTGGCCCGATCATGGCCAGAGTCATCACATCTGAACGAATTTCACCCATAACTGTCACTTTTGCCTTTTTTTGAGTTAATTCGGCAGGCGGTTCCATTAATTCGTAGGTTTGACCGTTATCAGCAATTAATGCCCAAGTTCCTGTGCCTATTTCGATTCTTTTTACCTGACCCGTTACACTAACACTCATGCTTTAATTTCCCTCATCGAGGCGATCGCAATTGCCGCCCCTGTTACAAGCATTGTATCGATATCTTTCCTCGGCATTGATTGCCAATTTTGCCGGACTTTAACCCCGTAAATCAGTTTTTTTTATCTAAAAAGCGATCGCTACTTCCGCCACCACCGCTAAGAGGGAGGCCACAGCCGCTAAAATCATTATTTCTCGATCGGATTGTCTCATAACTAGGGTTTGCGGCAAAAAGTTTTTCTTGGGGGCAGGGTGTGGGGTGTGGGGTTTGGGGTGTAGGGTTTTACCGATTTTGAAGGGGTCAATTACCTAATTTTCAGGGAAAAAGTCCCTGAATTTTCCCCCCGATCACTCCCATATCTGGTACTTTTTGATTTACAAAAACCGAAGAACCCCTAGATTTAAATCGATATAGATAAAAAGCTATAAAAGTTATCGGCAAGAAGGGAGAAATCTTTTTCTGAATTACCCTGTGTTATTTGTTCAGGAACCCTAATTAAGCCTAACTGTTAATAGCGTAATGATATGCAATACCATTAGATTCCATAGGTATAAACCAATGGGAGATATTTTCTAGTTTTTGACGGATTTGATCGAGATGATCCTGCACGGGTTGCAGGAAAGTTTCGTACTGTTGTATCTGAGTTTTTAAACGCACTAATGCCAGATTAGCATCGCGCCATTGTCGCTCCTGTTCTTCAAATTCACGAGTTTTTTGCTCTAAATCTGACCATTGCTCGTCAATAGTATCTCTGTTTTTTTGTAAATCCTCTTGTAGTCGCTTGATTTCTGCTGCTAAACGTTGACTTTCTTGGAGATTATTTTGATAACTATCCTCTAGGAGAATTAACACTGGTTCAAAGCTACATTTTTGGGCATCTTCTGGGGATAAAATTCCCTGTCTCCGGTGCAGAATTTTCAGATGTTGAGAGCGAATAGCTTGCCTTTCTCGAAGATTACGTCTCTGTCCGACCAAAGTTTCCGCCAGCATTCCTTTTCTCTCCTGTTCCTCGGCTAATTCTTCTGCTAAATTAGCTCGCTGGGATTCATCTATTGTGGTCATTCTTGCTTCTAATTCTTCCACGGTTTGGGATTGGAGAGTTAATTCTTCCTCTTGGTCATTGACAAAAAGTTCCAAGCGATCGAGGTCTGTTTTTAGATTGTTAACTAAGCTCTCCAATTCTTCCAAAGGCATTTTTTCAAGAGCTTCTAGATCGATTTTACCATCAAAATCTAGGTCTGCTGCTTGGGCGAGACGAATAAGCATTTGTCGAGTAGAATCAGTGGTTTGTAGGGTGAGGTTAAGGCGATCAAATAATTCCTGTTTTTGACTCAGAACAGTTTCTTGTATTTGTAGTTGTATTTTCGTTGTTTCCAAAGCAGTACGACTTATCTGTAATTCCCTGGCTCTTTGTTCGAGATGATTGAGCATTTGTTCGTTGGCGACCTGACGATTTTCTACAGCTTTTTTCTGCTCCTCTAAACTCTGCCAACAACTATTTAAAATTGTCTGTTGTCCCTGCACAGATTCAAGAGTTGAATAGAGAATTTGTGAGGGAGGATTGCCCAGATCGTGATTATTAGCTAAACTCTCCGCTAGAGAACGAATAAATTGTTGTTGTTCTGGGGAAAGATTGGGGGAGGAGTTGAAATTTACTTTTTCTTCTTCCAGGTGTCGCTGTTGCTCTTGTAATTGTTGTTTTAGGTTTTCCAGTTCTTGTCTTTTGCCCTCTAAATAATCGAATTCTGCTTCTATTCGCTCAATTTGATCAATTCTTGCCTCCATTTCCATTTTCTGGCGGTTGAGAATCTCGCTTTGATAGGTGAGGGATTGTTTCCACTGATCGATTTTCTCTTGATCTTCCTTATTGCGCTCCATCAAACGGGAAATCTTTTGCAGTTGTCGCACCATCTCTGCTCCCGCTAATTCTGGGTTTCCTTGCAGTTGACGATTATCGCTCAAATTCACCAAGAGAAGCGCACCTTCTCCTATGGAGTTAGTTTCGTCGTAGGTTAAGATATCGTTCCCCGCTATGGCACTCCACGTCTGATCTTTATGCTGACAGGCCAATAGTTTCAATTCGGTTTTGTAACCGCCGATAAAACCTTTAGTCTGTTTTTTTACTTCTGCAAGGTATAGCACGAGTAGTCTTCCTGTGTGATGAAAGTTTTTGTAATTGGTTTTATAGAGAGTTGATGATCGAGGCTGGGAGCGGCCTGTCTATAGTTTCAGTGTAACCATCGGCTGCCAAAAAATTTTTAGTTTCTATCATTCGATTTTTTCTTTTTGAGACATACATTTGTTCTCAATTTTTCCTCTTACCCACTGGAAAATTTTAAATTTTTGAAGATTTTTCAGCACCAATTTACTGACCTAGTCTCAAAAAATTCGGCAGTCAATCTCATAAATCGGATCAGGTTTTCTCACCCCTTTTACCTCTGGCTGCAGTTTGAATAAGCTGACCATACATCTAAATTATCGGTTAAGACGGCGTGAGAGCGAGAGGCAAGGATAGAAAGCTAGACCTTTTGTACTGAAAATTTCAAAGGCTAGTTTAAATGCAGCAAAGCTTACTGAAAAATATCTTACATAATTAGCTTATCAGATTTATTATTAGTGACAAGAGGAAGGAAGACAGCGTTTCTCCTAAAGATGAAGTATGACGAGATTTGGCATCATCCCCAGACGAACACCTAAAACCAGAGACTTCGTACCTCAACATTAAGATAACTGCTATCGGTTCTTCTAGACTAAAATAAATAGCGTCTAGTGGGGGAGATTCCGAGAAATTATGCAAGGAAGTTTCAATGAGATTGACCTTCCCAGTATTTTACAATTGATTGAATTAGGACAAAGAACAGGAGAACTATTGATAACGATCTCAGTATTGGTGAAAAAGTCGAGAGTATTTTAGAAAATTCTAACTATTCCTGTGGTCTTTTCCATTAGAAGCTCTCGCTCAGGCTATAGTGATCGAAGCGGCTCTCATTCTCTGGGATATCGCCCTACCAAAACTCGACGGTTTAACCGGTCAAGGGGGGCTGCTGGCAAGGGTAAAAGCCAAAATGGGTTCTCTCATTCTTTGTGTGATCAGTTTAACTTATATAGGAGCGATCAATCTTTGTGTCCTTTGTGTCTTTGTGGTTCGTTCCACTCGCTACTCGCTGGGTGCATCTCATTTTTGTAAATCTACCAATTGGGATTTTTACGGGGAAACTCTCGGCTAAAATCCGGTATTACTTCCGATTTTATCACTCAATCCCAGCTTTTGGGGGGTTCTACCCCCAAACCACCCGTTGGGGGCGAGGCGCGGCCACTGAGCTTTTACATTGAGCCTGTCGAAATGTGTCGAAATGTGTCGAAATGTGTCGAAGTGCCGCTCCCAAACCCCGGAGCGCATTAGCTTGTCGGTAGGATGCTTACAGACAGCTGCTGATACATTTGTAGTCATCCAAGAGTCACTGATAATTGCTGATTGTCGGTATTCCCGCAAATGTGAGATGCGCCCCACTCGCTCCCTGGCACGAATGTATCTTAGAATACATTTTACCCACCAAATCCAAGAGAGTCCAAAATGGTGGGGGCAACCGATTATTTAAGCAAACCTTTCAGCGAAAATGAGTTATGACTGCTGTTGGAAAAATACCTTGAGGGGAATAGAGGAATGGGGGAATTAGCGTAATGGCAGGATAGGGGAATGTCAACTAAAACCCTAAAACCCTAACATCCTAAAACCTGACACTAAACCCCAAACCCAAAAAAAAATCTCTTGGCTAGTCGTTTCTAACAGTGGAATTGGGAAATGTAGGAATAAAACCCGAAGGGGTCAATCAAGTCCTTGTTGAGAGGGAAACCCCCTGATAAATTTCAGAGTGCGTTGGAGGCAAAAAATGGGAGCAATTTCGGAGCATCGGGTCAACGGAAACTATTATCGCGCATCTTTATTCCATTGTTATTCTTGGCGGCCTAGCTGGGTAGGGAGTTATGAGAGAAATATTGCTGGTAGAAGACAGCCAAGCGCAACGGGAACTGATCTGTGATCTACTCCGCAATAGCGGCATTAAGGTCACGATCGCCAAAGATGGGGTGGAGGCCCTCGAACATATTCAGAGAGCCAATCCCGATCTCGTCGTCCTCGATATCGTCATGCCCCGCATCAATGGTTATGAGGTATGTCGTCGTCTTAAGTCGGATCCCAAAACCAAAAATATCCCCGTGATCATTTGTTCCTTGAAAGGGGAAGTCTTTGATCGCTATTGGGGCATGAAAATCGGAGCCGATGCCTACATTGTCAAACCCTTTGAACCGATTGAGTTCATTGGCACTGTTAAACAGCTGCTACGCCGATAAAATCGCCTTCACCGGTGACAGTCTAGCTATGCTATAGGTCAAGACAGCTAAAAACGCTGACCGAAAATTTGGGTACAAGCCCCGCCATGTCCGCGCAGGGTCGGGCGGCTTTAAATAAATATGTATTGTCAACTTAAAGAATTTTGTGTTAAGATATTGATACTCGGTCAAGCAGTGTCAAAATGTTTGTACTAGAATACAAAGTTAAGCCAAAACCTAATCAGATAGAAGCCATTAATGAGGCAATACGGACAACCCAATTTGTTCGGAATAAAGTTCTGCGTTAAGTTATTTCGATACAACACAGCATTAAGGAAAGAGTTTAAATTTGTTGATGATTTAAACTCCCATGCTTGCCAGACTGCCGTAGAAAGAACCTTGCGGGCAATTACTCGGTTTTATGATAATTGCCAAAATAAAGTTAAAGGAAAGAAAGGCTACCCTAAGTTTAAAAAACATTCTCGTTCTGTTGAGTATAAAGTATCTGGATGGAAGCTATCAAAAGATAAACGTCATATTACCTTTACAGACAAAAAAGGTATTGGTACTCTTAAGTTGATTGGTTCTAGAGATATTAATTATTATCAACCAGACCAGATTAAACGGGTAAGAATCCTTAATCGTGCCGATGGTTATTATGTGCAGTTTTGCCTTAAATTAGACCCCAGAGACACGGTTAAACCTTTAACACCTTCCCAGAAAGCGACTGGGATTGATGTCGGATTAAAGTTTTTCTTAGTAGATAGCGAAGGCAATCAAGTTGATTGTCCGAAATATTACAGAAAAGCTGAAAAACAACTAAACCGATTAAACAGGAAAAAGTCAAAGAAATACCGCAAGGGTAAAAAACAATCTCGTAATTATCACAAGGCTAGAAAGCGATATGCTCGAAAACATTTAAGAGTAAGTAGGCAACGAGAAGAGTTTGTCAAGAGTGTGGCACTCCGTTTAGTTAAGTCTAACGACTTAATCGCCTATGAAAACTTAAATATCAAAGGCATGGTTAAGAATCGTCATTTAGCGAAGTCGATAACCGATGCAGGATGGTCTGTTTTTAGGCAATGGCTAGAGTATTTTGGGGACAAATACGGCAAGTTAACTATAGCTGTCTCACCCCATAATACGTCTCAAAATTGTTCTAATTGTGGACAAAAAGTCCAAAAGTCGCTATCTACTCGAACCCATGTTTGTCCTCATTGTGGATATACAGATTGTCGAGACAGAAACGCCGCTTTAAACATCTTGCAAAAGGGATTAAGTAGCGTGGGGCGCACGCAAACTTTAAACGCTTCGGGAGAGATTCCCTCTTGGTTGGTTGGAGAAATCCTGCTTGCTAACGGAGACTCAATGAACGAAGAATCCC
>NZ_JAJTDH010000048.1:0-20935 GCF_021300285.1 Microcystis sp. 49638_E5
CACTCAATTAGTTCGTGAAAACCAAACGATTGTGGTTGAGAATTTAGCCGTCAAGAATATGGTCAAAAACCCGAAATTATCTCAGGCAATATCTGATGTAAGCTGGGGAGAAATTACCCGACAATTAGCCTATAAATGCCGTTGGTATGGCAGAAATTACATCGAAATAGATAGATGGTTTCCTAGCTCTAAAAGGTGTAGTAATTGCGGGTATATTGCTGAGAAAATGCCGTTAAATGTTCGAGAATGGGACTGTCCAGACTGTGGGACTCACCATGACCGAGATATTAACGCCAGTAAAAATATTTTGGCCGCAGGGCTTGCGGTGTCAGTCTGTCGAGCGACCATAAGACCAGAACAGAGTAAATCTGGGGCGGCAGGTGCGAAAAATCCTTCGGGAAAGAAGCAGAAACCTAAATCGTGAGGTTTGGGAATCACCGTCCGTTTACGGCGGTGAGGATGTCAAGCCCAATTTGTGGGTCGAAGCTCAACCGCAGGAAATCTCCACGTTCTGGAATGTATGTCACCAAACCTCCTCTCCCATTGGCCGTCCCCAATCCACTTCCGGCTCCGGTGATTCAACAACCTCAGCCAGTAGTTCTTCTAGGCTTAACTCAGGCAAGGCTTGAATTAGCTCAATTACTAGCTTTCCGTTTTCCACAGAACATTCAACAACGTCATTGGGATTGAGGTTCAGTGCCTCCACCGCATACTTGGGAATCCGAATCGCTAAAGAATTACCCCAGCGTCCAATCTGCGACTTCATGATCCCACCTCGAATTCGTTAGATATTCAAAGTATATCAAAACGCTGATTTAGGGGAATACCGACAAGCGATCGCGTTTTATGAACGGGCTTTATGGCTGGGATTGATTATCCCTAGGGGGTAGAAGTTCGATAGGGATCGACTCTGATCCCGGTTGGAAAGTGAAAGTATCGGCGGGTGTACTAGGCTTAAAATTCCAATCGGATAATATTGCCGTGTACTGGGGTGAACCGGGTAGAGTTTTATAGGTGATAATCGCTTTCCTCAGTAGGGGGGTGGCATCCTGCGTGACCCAGATTTGATAATCGCGATCGCTACCGATCAGCAGCAGATGATACATTTGTTCACCATTAACCATGTTGTTGCCGATAAAAATAATTTGTCTGACATCAGCCATTAGATCTGCACAGGGATCGTTCGCTGCTAGATTTGACATGGGAATGGTGATTCCGTACCTTTGCTCTACTTGGTCTAAGGCTTCATCTAGAGTATTCGGAGCCGGTTTCGTGACGTATAGATCCTGTTCCAGATCCGCAAGGGTGAAGGTTTTACCATCGTAAAAAAAGCGTGTAACTCGTTCATCCCCAGTGTAGTCCGAGCGCAGGCGATCGGGTTTCTCTACCCAGATGTTTTGATCGGCACTGTACTGAACTTTCGCCCCGGAGTCGAGTATATCGTCATAGGTGACATCCATATTGACGGTGAACGATCGCTGTTTGGTTAAATTAGCACAGAGTTGCTCGATCACCTGTTCCGCCGTTTTTGGGCGGATTTCCTGGGATAGAGTCGGTATTTCCGCCAAGACTCCTGCGGCAGTGACCCAAGGCAACAGTAAAGAAAGAATCGGGATAAAGCGACGCATAATCATCTAATATTCTCCAAGGCGATGGATTGTTTTGGTTAACGACCATTGTGTAAACTGACTAAACGAGCGATAAAAACGGCGGGATAGAGAACTCCAGTCATTCCTTCTAAATTGGCCAAAACTCTAGCGACTTTACTGGTAGGAACTATATCACCGTAGCCAACCGTGGCCAGGGTAGTAAAGCTGAAATGAAGTAGATCCGCCTGGTTGACGGTTTTAGCGGCGGAGCTAAAGGAATCGGGTTCAAAAATCTGGACGATACTATAAGCGGATGCCCAGAAAAATCCTAGGAGAAAATAGACACAAATTCCCCCTTTGATGATATCGGATGTTACCTGTTCGGCGAGAATTAATTCTAGTAAAATCGAGTACACGCATAAACTAATAAAAGCTAGAGAAATTAATGTACTAGACAGATCGAACCAACGGTTGAAATCGCTATAAATAGGGATAATCGTGCTGAATGCTCGCAGGAGGAGGGCAATTAGAAACAGACCGATATTACATCTTAAAGCCAATTTACTGCGATCGATCTGATAGACGGCGATGATCAGAGAGAGGGAGAAGAAAAAGAAAACTAGCAAATCTCCCAGGGGTAGATATACTAAAAATGGGTAAATAATGTAGAGCGAGAGCAGATTTGCCAGCAGCCGATTGTATTTATTTTCTGTTGCCCGCATCAATTGACGGAATTTCATAGCAGCGAACCTTTAATTGGTAATATTTCCTCCTGCTAATTAATTTTAAGGGTATTTATCTCCTATCTTCTTTCTAAATTTTCTTGCTTGAATAAACAGCGACTTTCTATCTATTAGCCTCTAGAAGACTATTATAGACGCTTGGCAAGAGCGATCGCTATCAAAAAATGGCAAACTTAGACTTATAGATAGAACTTTTCGGTAATTTTTTTATTAAGAATTGACCATAAATTTTAAAAAATATTGCAGATAACCAGAAAACCCTATTTGTTTCAATCAAGGAAAAAAGTCAGAGTCTGACGTTATTAACCCATAAAAGCCAAAAAACTCTACAATTAAGATTAGTGAGGTATCCTGCATATTTACAAGAGAATAACTCTTAATAATACTTAATAATTTTTAATAATTCTGCTATCCCAAATCAGACAAAATGAATATCAATTTACAGCCCCTGATCGAGACTATTACTTTTCACGATATCGATGAACTAGGGTCGCGGATGAGAGCTTTTCGTTGGGACATGGTTCATCGACCGATCGAGGCGGGAACTTTCGAGGGGGAACTGTTCGTAGCTCAAGTCGGGGGCATACAATTCGCCCGACCGATTTACAATCGAGGAATTCGTTCTCAAGGGGATTCTCCTCCCGGGACAATCACCGTCGGGATACCCTTGTCTACACCCCGAGTCTTCAAGTGGCACGGGTATTCTTTATCGTCGAATTCCGCTCTCTTGCAGAAAAGTTCCAGGGGGATCGATATGCTTCGATCGGGAAACTTGCCCCTCGCTCTGGTTACTATCGATAACGATTCTCTGTTTTCCCAGGCCGAACAAACCGATCGGCTCGGGGTAGCATCTTTAATTACGGATTCAACCCTGGCAATTCAACCAGAGCCGACTGTCCTGAGACGATTCCGCTCTCATTTAAGATATATTTTTGAGCTTTTCTGGAGACAACCCCAGACAATTCTAGAGCCAGCTATGCAATCGCTGATCCGAGAGGATTTTATCTCTCTGGTTCTAGATGTACTCGATTCCCATCAAAACTATCCGCCGCTGCGCCCTTCAATACGACATCCCTACATTAAGCGAGCAGAGGAGATCTTACTGGACAATCTCGATCGCCCCCTCTCGATCCTCGATCTATGCCAAGAACTGCACATCAGTGAACGTACCCTCCGTTATGGTTTTCAGGAATGTTTTGGCCTGGGACCTGCGACTTATCTCAAAATTCAACGTCTTAACGGGGTACGACGACAACTAAAAGCGTCTGCGGGTCAAGGAATTACCGTTAGTGCGATCGCCCTACAGTGGGGATTCTGGCACATGGGTCAATTTGCCAAAGATTATAAGAAAATGTTCGGTGAGTGTCCGTCGGCAACTTTGCGAGATAATTCTTAACAAAATAAAAGTTAGATTTGCAGAATTTTGATAGTTTCTCCGAGCCTGCCAACGTTAAATATTAGTAGTAAACGAGGAGCAATTCTCTGAAAATCTCACGGGTTGACGCACAGAAATTAACCCCAGAAGAAACAGGAGAACTCGCTCCACTGTGAGCGATAATGACCAAGTACCGCGCCAAGAATTAGAATTAGTGAGAACTTTGGTCACGGAAAAAGTCAAGGCGGGACAATTAAGGCTTAATTATCTTTAATCGTCCCCGAAGAGCCAATTTTAGAAAACCTTAACGGGAAGAACTATCATGTTGACAAAAACTTTCAGCCTTCTCTGTGTCGGTTTAATCCTCGGACTGACATCAATAGGGGTTGTTGCCGCTACTAAAGATCAGGCTACAGAACTTCCGAAAAACTGTCAGTACCTCAAGGAAGTAGCCACTAATCAGACCCATATCCGCAAACAGATCGATGCCATAGGAAAGAATAACTTTAACACCGATTTCGCCGTTCCCTCCGGGGTGAAATTTGCCTCTTTTAAAGGAGTCATGGTTCCCGAAAACGATGGCAAATACGGAGTAACGATCAATCTCAAGTATCCCGATAATTCGGTTAATAGTGCCTTCCAGAAAAATGTCGAAATGAAACGGGGTGAAACCTATTCTTTACCCTTCCAATCACCCACGGGTAGACAGCCCTATCAGATTAATTTTAATATTAACGGGATGAATAATAACGCCTACACAATCGCAGTAATGGCCTGTAAATAGCGATCGCTTTTATTGATAACCCTCTGGAGAGACGATGAAAAATGCGATCGCTCGCTGACAGGAAAGTTTTCCGCCAGGGCTAAAGGTCGAGGTAGCTTTTGAGACGACTACTTTCGTCGATATAGCGATCGCTGATATCAAGGATAACACCATTGAGGCGATCCTCCACGCCATCATCGGTAGAGGCGGCTAGGTCCGGTTTCTGACCGATTATGATTACTTCTCTGTCGGGAATTGTTGGTTACATAAGTAGTCGTGCAAAATTAATTTCCTAGTCGAGACAGGAGACAGGAGACAGGAGACAGGAGACAGGAGACGGGAGACAGCTATTAGGGATCGGATTTGAGTTTTCAGTTCACTGTTTGCTCACACCAGAAGTCTGACGGAGTAGTGGCTTAGATGTGTAATTAATTTTGCTTAGGTACTTACCAAATTAAATAGAGAAAAAGGCAAATGATCTAAAATGAAGAGGTCGTATATGATTGAAAAATCATGGCAGCAGTAACCTCAACAGTAGTCAAAGAAAGCTTGGAAGTCAAATTAGATGAATTGTTTAAGAAATTAACACCCCCAGAGGGTTGCTTCTCTGACAGGATTTCCCTTCATCCTTGATGCTCTATCTGCACTGAATACAATTTAATTTGCTACAAGACCCATACTTTTTCTTGCAACAGGACCCGCCGAAGCTCGGTTATCGCGTAAGGAATAGTGGTGGAGATCTGTTTGTTGTGGCTCAGTTTTTGAGAATTGTCTATATACAAAGTCAGCCTTCATCCGATCGCACTTAAGTGAGGGACTTCTGCTGAGACTAAGTTAAAATTATAAAAAGCTCACACTCCCAGAAAGCCATTTATTTTCTAGAATAGAAGATTACCTGGATTATTTTTGCGGGGGGCAATCGGTGATTCTCAATTTTTCCCTAAGGATTGTAGCGGCCAAAGGCAAACTATTCTGTAAGTTTTCACTCTACAAAACCTATCGGGTGGTCAGCAGCGCCCCTGTCGATGTCCTCTGGCAAAAATTAATCAATGTGGCCGATGTCTCTTGGCATCCTTTGATCGCCAAGGCTGATGTTCCCCTGGGTTTAATCGCTAAACCGGGGTTAATCTATCAAGCTGTCACCCGTCTGACTCCCATTCCTATCCGGGTTTTCGTGGAAAATGTCCGCCCCGGGGAACTCCTCAGCCTCAGAGTTCTCGCTATCCCCGGCATGGAACAGAAAATGACGTACCAAGTGGAATCAACCCTCTGTGGTAGTTATATTTCCTATTCTGTCACCCTGCGCGGTTGGCTGTCCCCCTTCATCTGGTGGTTAAGTCGTCCCTATTTAGCCAAAGTCGCCGCCCAACTAGCTCACGCCGCCGAAGAATTAACGGCCTAAAAAAAATTCCTCCCCATTGTGCTAATAAATAATCTGCCAAGGGTCAAGATCTAAGTCACAATAGTATATGGATAGACTTAAACAAAATTTTAGTCAGCTACATTGGTACATATAGTCTACTGATATCATCCCGACGAGTTGAGCGCAACAACCTCAATCCGCCGGGATGAACTATCTCTAGAGACTTTACTGATGAAGTAAGCTCTACAGGAGGGAATTATGGGGGAATTAAACACAGCCGAACTTCTAGTTAAATGTCTAGAGAATGAAGGGGTCGAGTATATTTTTGGGCTACCCGGGGAAGAAAACCTCGATGTTTTGGAAGCCCTAAAAAACTCCTCGATCAAATTTATCACCACCCGTCACGAACAGGGCGCGGCTTTTATGGCCGATGTCTATGGACGCTTGACGGGAAAAGCGGGGGTTTGTCTCTCCACCTTAGGACCGGGGGCGACTAACCTAATGACGGGGGTAGCCGATGCTAACCTGGATGGGGCGCCCTTGGTGGCCATCACCGGCCAGGTGGGAACCGATCGAATGCACATTGAATCCCATCAATATCTGGATCTTGTGGCCATGTTCGCCCCGGTGACGAAATGGAATAAACAGATCGTCCGGCCGGGTATCACCCCGGAAGTGGTACGGAGAGCCTTTAAAACCGCCCAAAGTGAGAAACCGGGGGCAGTTCATATCGATCTTCCCGAAAATATCGCCGCTATGGCTGCCGATGGTAGTCCTTTGCCCCTCGATAGTCAGGAAAAAGTTTACGCTTCCTACCGGACTTTGAATATGGCGGCGGCAGTGATTTCTAAAGCCAAAAATCCCTTGATTTTGGCGGGAAATGGGGCAATTCGCGCTAATGCTAGTGAGGCTTTAACGGAATTCGCCACGGCCTTGAATATCCCTGTGGCTAACACTTTTATGGGTAAGGGGGTGATTCCCTATACCCATCCTCTGGCTCTTTGGGCGGTAGGATTACAGCAACGGGATTTGATTAGTTGTGCCTTTGATCGCAGTGATTTAATTATCGCTGTTGGTTACGATTTAATCGAGTATTCCCCGAAAAAATGGAATCCAGACGGGAAATTACCGATTATTCACATCGGCATGACTCCAGCGGAAATTGACAGCAGTTATGCCCCAGTAGTGGAAGTGGTGGGTGATATCACCGATTCTCTCATCGATATCCTCAAACGGGCCGATCGCCAGAATAAACCAACTCCTGTCACCGCAGCATTAAAGACGGAAATTCGGGCCGATTACGAAACCTATGCCAATGATACGGGTTTTCCGATCAAGCCACAAAAATTGATCTACGATCTGCGTCAGGTAATGGGACCGGAAGATATTGCTATTTGTGACGTGGGCGCTCATAAAATGTGGATGGCCCGCCATTATCACTCCGATTGTCCTAATACTTGCATTATTTCTAACGGTTTCGCCGCTATGGGTATTGCTATCCCTGGTGCGATCGCCGCTAAGTTAGTTTATCCCGATAAGCGCGTTGTGGCGGTGACGGGAGACGGCGGTTTTATGATGAATTGTCAGGAGTTGGAGACAGCTTTGCGGGTGGGGACTCCCTTCGTCACTCTCATCTTTAATGATGGCGGTTACGGTTTAATCGAATGGAAGCAGTTAAACTATTTTGGGACATCTTCTTTTATTAAGTTTGGTAATCCCGATTTTGTTAAATTTGCTGAAAGTATGGGATTAAAAGGCTATCGGGTGGAATCTACTCAGGATTTGATCCCGACACTAGAGGATGCTTTCCGGCAAGATGTCCCTACGGTGATCGATGTTCCCGTCGATTACGGTGAAAATCTGCGTCTTTCCCAAAAATCGGGCGATCTAAGCTGTCAGATTTGGGAATAGAAGTTGATAGCGTTGACAATCCCCAAAAAATCCCCTAACTAAATCTCAGTTAGGGGGAAGTAATTAGGTTGGCTTTGGTAACGTTAGAAAACCCAATCTAGAACAACCATTCTAGAACCGCCTCATCTTTAGTGTTGGTATTGCGAGAGGGGGTTTCCCTGGTGAATTTCATGTGGATAGAACGATTTTGTTCACCATCGGCGGCTACGGCCATAATCGGATAATCGATTAAACCGTCTTGGAAGGACATCTGATAGCGGAAAGTGCCATCGGGATTGAGTTTAATCGGACGACCACCGATAGTTACGGTGGCATCCGGTTCGGTGGCACCATAGACGATTAATTCTGCATCGGCAACTAACCAGAATTTGCGCGGACGTTGTAGGGTTTCCGAAGCACCCATACCGATACCAGAAGCAGTCATCCCGATACCGGAAGCGGTTAGTCCCGATACCGTGGGAACTGCCCACATACCAACTCCAGAGGGGAATACATAAGAACTGATCACTTCCGACATCGGTACGGAACCAGCGACGTGCTGCATGGAACCAAACAAGGAACCGGCCACCCGTAGGGCCTCGATATCGCCGACACTCTCGAAAATTTGGTCGTAGATAGGGCTTCCCGTGGTTCCGGCACCGCTGCCGTAGCGTTTGCTGGGGGTAACGAGTTCGTAAACAGTTTTGCCCACCAGTTCTTCTTCCCAGTTAACGGTGACAAAAACATCTTCAATCCAGTCGGAAGGATAGACGGGAGGAATCCGCACTAAAGGAGAACGGGCCAAAACTAACCAACGACCATCAGCACAACGATAACCGATATCGATAACATAATCTCGATCGCTGACTGGAATCGGTAAATACCATTCCCGGGCCAATTCATCACAGAGATATTCTTGGACACTGTGGGCGCCTTGGCTATTGAGATCGATATCGGTGACATCATAAAGACGTAGGGCTAATTGTTGTCCCCCTTGACGACGCAAATCTTCTTTCGATTCGTTGGGGATATCCCAGTAAGCATAGGCCCACTGAGGATCGCGAGGTAGGAGGGTAATGCGATTTTCACCGTAGCCACCGGGCAGATCTCCTAAACCATCATCCACCGAACCTAGGATATCTTCGATCGGGTTAGCTTGACCTAATTCAAATTTTGCTGCTTCCACTGGTTTTTCCTCTTTAATAATAGATTTAAAATTGCCGCTTACTCCCATAGCTTGGGTAATTGCCTCGATTAACTGCGTTTTCCGCATCCGACTGTAACGAGAGATGCTGTATTGACTGGCAACTCGTCGCAGTTGCCGCAAGGTCATCTCATCTAAGGGGGGGTATTCTGGAACCATGAGTTGACGCTCTCCGATTAGTTACGACGGCAAATGTTTTTGGGCATTTGCAAAAGCAGTGATCTGGGTAATCCTTCCAACTACTCATCGATTGCTTTGTGAACGAGAGATCCACTCGATGGGGATCAAGGGAATCGCTTGTTATAAATACCTATTAAACAGCAAGATTCTGATTTTGACCAAGTACATTGTCATGATTTCTTGACAAAAACGCCAAACCCTTGATCCCAAAGAGATTTTCATGTCAGGAAGTTTTGATACGCTGTGCTGCCTTGAAACTGCATAAGGAAATTTTAGTACAAATGCTCGCCGATCTCCACTGATTACTGATTACCGATTACTGATCACTGATTTGTACTCCGATCCCGATCGCCTGTAATCTGATATTGAGACTTTTAGTTAAGGAGACTGAACCGCTTGGCTACCCGTGTGATTATTGTTCGTCATGGACAAAGCAGTTATAACGCACAGCAGAAAATACAAGGTCGCAGTGATGGCTCGGTTTTGACGGAAAAAGGCCATCTGGACGCGGAAAAAGTGGGAAATGCCCTCAGTCAAATCGATATCGCCGCTTTTTACTGTAGTCCTCTCCAAAGAGCCAAATCTACTGCTGAGGTGATTCAGTCTCGTTTAAATAACTCTCCCGTCATTCAACCCACTTCGCAGTTACTAGAAATCGATCTGCCTATCTGGGAAAATATGGTCAAAGAGGAGGTAAAAGCTCAATACCTCCAAGAATATCGGGATTGGCACCAAAAACCTCACGAATTTAAGATGATACTGCCCGATGGTCAAGAACATTATCCCGTTCTCTCCCTCTATCAACAGGCCCAAGATTTTTGGCGAGAAATTATTCCCCAACACGAGGGCCAAACTATCCTCATTGTTGCCCATAACGGCATTAATCGCTGTTTAATCCTCAGTGCCATCGGTATTCCAGTTTCCTTATACCATTCCCTGCAACAATCTAACTGTTGCGTTAATGTTCTCAATTTTACGCGTGATTTTGGTGATCCTGTCCAGGTGGAATCCCTCAATCAAACGGCACACTTAGGGATAGCTTTACCCCCACCGCGTCCTCCTTTCCAAGGTTCTAGGCTGCTACTGGTGCGTCACGGAGAAACCCAATGGAATCGGGATAAACGTTTTCAAGGTGTGCGCGATATTCCTCTCAATGATAATGGCAAAGCTCAAGCTGAGAAAGCCGCCGAATTTCTGCGAGAAACGCCGATCAATCACGCTGTCACCAGTCCTTTGTCCCGTCCCAAGGAAACTGCCCAAATTATCCTGCAATATCACCCCGATATCACCTTAGATACCCAAGTAGATCTGACAGAAATCTGTCACGGACTTTGGGAAGGTAAATTAGAGGAGGAAATTGAAGCAAGTTTCCCCGGGATGTTAGAAGACTGGAAAAATGCCCCGGAAACCGTGCAAATGCCGGAAGGGGAGAATTTACAGGAAGTTTGGGATCGAGCGATCGCTTGTTGGCAGCAAATCGTTAAAACCTATAGTAATAGTGATCAACCTAAGACAATTATGGTAGTAGCTCACGATGCCATTAATAAGGTGATTCTTTGTTATTTATTGGGTTTAAAACCCGCTAATTTCTGGAATATTAAACAGGGAAATGGCGCGGTTAGTGTTATCGATTATCCCAAAGGAGTTGACTCTCAACCGGTCTTGCAAGCAATTAATATTACCTCTCATCTAGGAGCGGGAATACTCGATCGCACGGCAGCTGGCGCTTTATAACAGTTATCAGTTATCAGTTATCAGTGATCAGTTATCAGTTATCAGTGGGTAAGTTAACAGTTATCAGTATTCAGTATTCAGTATTCAGTATTCAGAAGATTGCTTTTATTTATTCTTCCCACTTCCCACTTCATAATTCATAATTCATAATTCATAATTCATAATTCCTAATTCCTAATTCATAATTCATAATTCATAATTCCTAATTCCCGCTAACTAGAAGCTAATAATTGATTCTCAATCTGTCTAACTACCGTTAGCGCCGAATAGCTGACTCCGGCAGTGCCTTCTCCCGGATGGGTGGAATCTCCCACTAACCAAAGATGGGGGATCGGAGTGCGCGTCGCTACGCCAAAAGGGCCAAAAGTGGACAATCTTTGACCAATACCGCCGACAATGCCCTGATTTCGCCCCGTAAACCGTTCAAAAGTGCGAGGTGTAGCTGATTCGATGTGAACGATGTGATCAGGACTAAGATGGAAATAATTACCGAGACGCTCGATCGCCTCTTGGGTGTATGCTGCTTTTAATTGCTGATAATTATCTTCTCCTTTTCGCCACCAAAGACTGGTATCGGTGAAGGAAGAAGCAATAATCGTCGCTTTTCCCACTGGAGCGCGGCCATCCCCTTCTTTACTCACGGAAACAAACAAAGAGTTATTTTCGCCGATTATGCCATCGTCATCGTAGAGGAATTGCAAATGGGGAGGACAATCGGGGGGAATAGCAGCGCGATCAACTCCTAAGTAAACCACAAAAGCACCGGATGCGGGGGGAAGTTTTTCGATTCTCCGGTGATAAAGACTGGGAATGGCTTCGCGATCGATTAATTGTGGTAAATTTTGGATCGGGATATTAGCCACAATCTCATCGGCCATTTCTGGATATATTTGACCATTTTTTTGATTTCTGACGATAATTCCTGTGGCTTTTCCCTTTTCTGTCAGTATTTTTTCCACTGTGTGGCGCATTTGCAATTTACCGCCGTATTTTTCCAAAGCTGTTACTAGGCGATCGCTTAATACCTGCATACTACCCTGAAGGTGGGATAAACCTTGGGGAGACTGAGAAACTGCCAAAGCGGTGGCGGCATAAAGTAAAGCGGTTTCATCGGCATTAACTTGGGAATAAAGCTTTAACTGGAGATCAAGGAAGGTTTTTAGGCGTTTATCCCTCTCTAAGCCGTATAATCGCAGAGCATCTCCCACAGTCATCAAAGTAAAAGGGAAGGTAATGGCAGTATCTAAACGCAAAGCGGCGATTAATTGCCCTAAATCCCACCAGTTGCGCGGGGGTAAAACTGGATCGCGACTTTGAAAACGCCAACTTGCTTGAAAGAGTTTTTGTAATAATTGCCAAAAAGGTTCGCTGCCCGGAAATTGTTTTTGTCTTTCCTCTTGCCACTTTTGCGGATCGCGCCAGACATTAATCGGAGTGGTTTCCCCCGGCAGAAAAACGGCACAAGCGGGATCGCAGGGGACAGAATCGGGTAAATCTATCCCTAATTCGGCAAAAATGCGCTGATGAATGCCCCCTACTTCTAATCCTGCCACTTGAGTTGCCCCCACGTCAAAGGTAAAACCCCGACGGGAAAAAGTCGAGGCACAACCCCCAGGTACAAGCGCCTGATCATATACTGTGACTTGATAACCTCGACGCGCCAATAATGCCGCCGCCGTTAGTCCGCCAATCCCTGCACCAATAACGGTAATTTGCGTCATTTTCTTAATAATTATTTATATTTATTTTTATACTAACGCTTTTGGCAGTCCGGAGTCAGTTATCAGTGATCAGTTATCAGTGATCAGTTCACTGTTTACTGGACGGCTACGCCGTGCCTTTGGCAACACTGAAAAGCTCCCCACTTCCCCACCTCCCCAATTCATAATTCATAATTCATAATTCATAATTCCCCCACTTCATAATTCATAATTCATAATTTATAATTCATAACAGTTTACTTGCGCCCCTAGGGTATCTAAAGCTAAAATTTTCACCTCAGAGTTAATCCCCACTTCCTCCCAAGCATTGGTCATCTCTGGGGCTATTTTTTGGGCATTTTCAGGGTTAGTTAAAGCCAATAGGCTCGGACCTGCGCCACTAATTACCATCCCGTAAGCACCCGCGTTAATGGCGGCTTTTTTCACCTTTTCGTAACCCGGGATCAAAGATTGGCGATAGGGTTGATGCAGTTTATCCTCTAGGGCAATTCTCAGCCAATCGCCGTTACCCGTCTCTAATCCCCGCAATAATAAACCCAAGCGGGAAATATTGAAAATTGCCTCCTGACGGCTAATTTTTTCCGGTAAAACCGCCCTAGCTTTTTCCGTAGCCAGTTCAAAATCGGGAATCGCCAAGACGGGAATGAGATTTTTTTGCCAAAATACTTGACAAATAGCCCAATTTGTGCTATCACCTGCCGATAGCTGACAGTTGCCCCGCAAAGCCGGCACCACATTATCTGGATGTCCCTCCAATGCGATCGCTAATGCTTCGATTTCCCCCATAGATAAAGGATTTCCGGCGCATTGATTGGCAGCCACTAACCCGCCGACAATAGCAGTGGCAGAACTACCTAAACCTCTAGCCAGAGGAACCCCTAAACCGATCTCGATGGCGATCGGGGGCGGATTCTGTCCTATTTTTTGATAAACTTGCAAAAAAGAAGTGTAGATTAAATTATCAGCACCTTGGCTAACTTTAGCTGATTCAGTTCCCTTGACACTAATGCTGACAGGGTTAGCTGTCGTTGCCGGCAGCAGGGTAAAAGTAAACTGATTATATAGGGTTAAGGCCGCTCCGAGACAATCGAAGCCGGGCCCAATATTAGCAGTGGTAGCGGGAACTGTTACCGTAAAAGTTGTCATGGTTAAGCTTTTGCCTGAAGATAGCGGCGATTTACCTCCTCCCAGTTAACCACATTCCACCACTGTTTTAAATATTCAGCCCGTTGATTACGGTATTTTAAGTAATAGGCGTGTTCCCAAACATCATTGCCCATAATTGGCTGTAATCCCATCATTAGCGGGCTATCTTGGTTAGCAGTGCTGGTAATTTCTAGTTGTCCTGACTTATTTAACACCAACCATGTCCAACCACTACCAAAAAGTTTAGTACCTGCTTGGTTGAAAGCGTTTTTAAATTCCTCGAAACTGCCAAATTTAGCGATTATTGCCGCTCCTATTTCTCCTGTTGGTTCGCCACCGCCATCGGGGGACATAATCTGCCAAAACATCGTATGATTAAGATCGCCGCCGCCATTATTGCGGATAGTGATGCGAAGATCGGCGGGTAAAGAGTCAAGATTTTTAATTAATTCTACTACTGTTTTTTTCTGCAATTCTGGATATTTTGCCACTGCCGCGTTGAGATTATTAACGTAGGCTGCATGGTGTTTATCGTGATGAAATTGCATCGTTTCCTTATCGATATAAGGTTCTAGGGCATCATAGCTATAGGGTAGGGCAATAAGACCATAGGGACCAGTAGCAGCAAAAGCGGCACGGTTAAAACCGGCAAGAGTGGCTGTGCCAAGGGTAGCACCTAAAAGATAAAGAAATTGACGGCGATCAAGAGACATATTCTCAGAGCAGATGTTCCAATGATCAATTATCCTATCGATCGGTACTTCGGGAGAGAAAAGTTTTTATCGACGGACTCCTAAACGCAATCGGCTGCATCTCTATATTACATTTTCGGTGTAAGCAGTTCGATAAACTCACTGACCACGTTGCGCCCCCACATTACACAATGACCTAAAATACTTTTTAAGCCAGCCTTTGTTACCATAAACGATAAAAACTTTTCAACAAGCGCGGCGGAATTTTTAGATAATAACCAATAATAACTAATTGATTAACTAAGGTGGTTTTGCCAACTCCTAATTTTTGCCAACGTCTTGCCGAGGTAATCACCGCAGCAGAAACTATGGCTATTTTACCCCTTTTTTTCAATCTTTGTATTAATTCAAAATCTTCCATAATTGGCAACTCAGGAAAACCGCCTAAATCGGCAAAGATTGAGGCTTTTAAAAATATTCCTTGATCTCCGTAGGGAAGGGAAAACCAGCGAGAACGCCAATTAACTAATTTTTCCACTAAACGCAGGGTTTTTTCCTCTCTATCAATTTTTAATTCAAAGGCCCCCGCTACTATCCCAGTTTGGGATAAAGTATCGATAATTTGTTCTTGAAATTCATGGGGAAGTAAAGTATCTCCGTGCAGAAATAACAAAATATCTCCTTTCGCTATTTTTGCTCCTAAATTCATCTGAAATGCACGACCTTTACTAGAAGAAATAATTACTTTCGCTCCCAATTGTTCGGCTATTTCTCTAGTTTTATCGGTACTTCCCCCATCGACAACAATAATTTCTACCCCCGCACCTATCTGTTTTAACGTTGCTGCAATTCTTAACTCCTCATTAAGAGTCGGAATGATAATACTAAGATAATTCATGAGGTTTTGTACTAACTCAAGTCAGAGGATTTAGGGGCAACCATCGGGTAAATTTTCCTACAGATACCGAGGGATTGATTGGGATGTGTAATAAGTAAGTAGTTATAATTAAATAGAAGATAGATTTTGCCTCTGATCCCCCCTGCCCCCCTTGATAAGGGGGGTGCCGGTAGGCGGGGGGATCCCCCCTTAATCCCCCCTTAATAAGGGGGGTATCTGACAACTTTTAACACCTACCTACTTAACTGTTTTTCCGGTAAAAAAGTTAAACATTGCTGCCAGTTCTCCACAGTGGCTAAAGCTGCCGTCAAAAGTCGATGCCAAATTAGGTTACACTTCATCTCTATCAGAAACGAAACTCTATTCTAAGATAGGTGGGACAATGCCGAATATTAAAGGAGACGATGGTGCGCTCAAAACCATCTTCAGCAATAGTAAAATTATCGCAGTGGTCGGGCATTCCGAGAAATCGAGCCGCGCCAGCTATCAGGTGGCCAAATTCCTGCAAGCGGTGGGTTATCGAGTCTATCCGGTCAATCCGATGGTCAAGCAAATTGACGGTCAAAGCTGCTATCCTTCTCTAGAGGCTATCCCCGAACCTGTGGATATTGTTAACGTTTTTCGTCATCCTGATTATCTGCCCGAAATTGTCGAGTCAGCTATTGCTATTCAGGCTGCTACTCTTTGGACACAATTGAAAATTTATCACCCAGTTGCGGAAAAAAAAGCGATCGAGGCAGGTTTAAATGTGATTATGGATGCTTGTATCCAGATAGAATATCAGCGTTTATTTCCCTAAAACAAAACCCCACCATGGGTGGGGTTTCGGGTTTAATTTAGGAAATCCTAGAAGGTAAAGGTTCCGCGGAGAGTGCCAATCCACTCGTTACCAGTACCTTTGAACTGTTCAGGTGCAGAAATCCAGATGACACCGGGGGTGATAGAAATATTGTCGGTGACTTGGTACTTGTAGAACAATTCAACGTGGTAGGGAACGATGTTAGATACTTTTAGACCCATTTCCCGGAAGCTTAAGTTACCGATGTAGGGCTGCGCACCAGCAAACAGACCTAGGATATTTCCTTCTTTACCTAAGTCGGGGAAGGCAATACCAGCACCGTAGGTCCACACTTCCGCATCACCGAGACCGAGTAAACGCACGGTGGAGTAGGAACCGAAGGCACTCAAGCTGGCGAAACCAATATCCACTGCACCGGTTAAACCGTAGCTATTGGATACTTTGGCATCGAAGTTGAAGAAACCAACCTTATCCTGTAGGGTTACTCTGTTAGGATTTCTGCCGTTGACGTTGAGCAGGGTGTTTAACTGAGTTTGGGAAAGGTTAGCCGCGGAAGTCCCCGTCACACCACGAGTACCACCGTTACCGAAGATAGCGGTGTCAGCACTTTGGTAAGCGTTAACGTAGGTAAAGCCAACGTTGAGGAAGTTAAAGAGGTTAGCGTTAATCTGTGCTAAAGCTGCGTAGTCCCCGTTAAAGAGACCGTTGCCCGGGTTGGGATCAGCAGGGGAAGTAGCACCACCGGCTAAGTAACCCAAAGATAGGGAGGTCGGACCGACAATGCTTTGGAGGAAGCCTAACTGTAGGCTAACACCGGCCCCAGAACCACCACCGATACGGTAGATGGGGTTTTCGGAAGCGAAGGTCGAAAGCGCACCATTACCACCGTCGAAGTCTTCAAAGAAGGGGTTAGTGGTGGGAACGAAGTCATTCCAAATACCGCCCCAAGCGGCGACGTAGGTGTTGAAGCGACCAAAATAACCTAAGTCAATCGGGGTATAGTAGGCCAACCAGTCGAGAACCACATCGCTACCGTTACCGGCGGCTGTCCAAGTTTGGAATAGGGAAGGGCTTTGCAGGTTATCGAATCTGACGGAAGCGGGATCACCATTTTGCAGTGTGGTGGTCGATTTGTAATCAAATCCAAAGGGAGTGGCACTACCCGCCGCTAAACGGGTTTTCAGCACGTCCTGACCGGTGAAGCTCGTGTTTAACAGCAAACGAGCGCGGTATTGCATGGCGGCCTGGGAGGCGGGGCTACCGGCACCGACCGTATCGGTAACGGCGAAGATAACTTCCCCAGCTAATTTGGTGGTGGTGGAGAATTGATTATTTTCGAGGAAAGACACCCGTCCTTCTAAGTTGTCAACTCTAGCTCCTAAAGCTGCTAACTCGGCTTGGAACTCATCCATCAAGCGCTTGAGAGCGTCTAAGTCTTCCTTGAGGACGTTGACACCATCTTGAATTAAACGTTCCATCACGTTTAAGCAAGCGTTTAAACCAGCCGCAAACTCCCAACGGGTTAAGGCTCGGTCGCCGCGGAAGGTGCGATCGGGATAACCAACAATACAACCATAGCGCTCCACAAGACTTCTTAAGGCCTCATAGGCCCAAGCGGTGGGGGAAACATCCCGCAGTTGGTTAACGCTGGTGACTTGATCGATGCTGTTGCCCTGTACGGGTGCAACTTGACCTTCGTTACCGTACTGTTCGATCTGATTGAGTAATTCGCCAGTTCCTGCACCGTTGTCCTGAACTTGAGCGATTTCTAGACTGTTAAATTCGGTAGAAACACTGGTAGATTTGGCGGGATCGAAGCTACTAGCATTAGCGGAAGCTACCAGGGTAGCTCCTAAAATCGCTGGGCTAACCAGCAATGATCTCCAGAACATTCTTAACATGATGGTTTTTTCCTCACACCTTATAGGTTGACTACACAGTTTGATGACGCATATAGCCTTGCTATTCTTCCGTTATTATACACGATTTAATTGCTTAGGGAAAGATGCGATCTCATTTTTTTTCCCTTGACCGGTTGACAAAGTGGCCACTAGGCTCTTCTGGTTTCTGTGTGGAAACCAGGCCTATACTGATAGTTACTTCAACAAAATAGCCCTAAAAGTTCTGCCCGATAATCATTTGACGATTCTATAAGCAAAAATTATCATACAAAGTCGAGAAGAACCGCCACCCTCTAGATACTAACGGCACTTAAACAAAAACTCAAGTAGGTTAGAATCCTTACGGAGAGGAAACTTAAGCTCAAATAACAGGCTCATCTAGACGAGTCGGGCAAGGTTCTCTGATTTTGATAACGACGACTGGACTGGGTTGTTGTCAGATTAATTGATAATTTCTATAGTGGCACTGTTAAATATGGAGTGATGCCTAATCAGCAAAACTTAACGCCCACAAAAACAGGTACAAGACCATGAAACAAAGAAAGATAGCCAATACACTGCGTAAAGCCTTGCTAGAAGATGGCAAGATGGAACGCGCTCTCTATGAATACGAATTAGAAGAACACATAGACTACTGGTACGAAGGTCTCAAGTCCGACCGTGATCAGTTTGTCTTTGCCGTCACGGAAAACTCCGGTGATGTGGCAATGGTATTGATTATGCCAGATAAAACTATCTACGTCAATGAGGAGGCGAGAGAGAAACTCTCTCAATTCTGGATAAAAGCTTATAAAAATAATATAAATCGATTAATTCCCATGATGGCGGACAATTTAGCCAATGATATTATCTCGGTCAATGGCGTTAAAACGGTGTCCCCAAACCAGAAGCGGCGCTGGGTTAGTTTGCGCCCGTAGAGTTAAAGTGAAGAAAGGCTCACTTAGGACAAAATTGGCACTATACTAAATCCGGTTATTAAAAACTGATTATCTATTCCCTCTTTTGCATGAGTGCCTCTCCTCATAACTAGCCTATACTCAACGGATTTAGTATTACTTCTGGTTCTGGGGTTCTCAGATGACGGGAAACCCCCAAAAACTATCCGCCCTTACCAATTGCTCGGTAAGGGCGGTGTAGCGGGTCATCGGAATCGACACCAGACTGCCGGAAGGAACTCCAGCTAGTCTAAATCTTGTTTAGACGTGGGGGTCTAGAGAACAGCCCCGGCGCACAGCCGGCTATTGTCGATTAAGAGACCCATGCTTTTACTACTTTCTACCATCGACATCACCTCCTGTATCCCTGAACGGATTAATTATTGAATTTATCTGCAATTAGCTTAACGCAGCTGTGCGGAAAAAATCAAGGCCGGCAGCTAAAAATTTTTTCGGCAGGCTCAGTTGGCCTCCAAAATGTAGATGGAGATAGGAAGCGTGCAGATTCTTACCTTGCCACCCTTCGGCATTGATAGCACTTTTGGGGAATGCTTGCAGTTGATAAATCGGTGCGTCGCTCACCCCGCTTAATTGGGAGCGATGGAATTCATGGCCGCGCACTGGTTGACCTGCTTTGAGCAGGATCGTCTCCTGTTTGGCGATGGCTTGCCGATAACCTAGGGTTAACTTCGGCGACATTATAGCAGATTGGGGGATTATTTGCAACATAGAATGATTTTTTTGCTCAAAATCAATTATTTTGTCACATAAATACATTAATCCCCCACATTCGGCGTAGGTGGGCATTCCGGAGGCGATCGCTTTTCTCACCTGAGTTAAGATAGGGGTGTTAGCTGCTAATTCCGGGGCAAAGATTTCGGGAAAACCGCCACCAAAGTACAATCCTTGCAGGTTTTCGGGCAAATTTGCCCCTTGCAAGGGACTCCAAAAGATTAATTCCGCGCCTAAATTGGCTAAAATATCGAGATTATCGGGATAATAAAAGTTAAAAGCCTTATCTCTGGCAATACCGATACGGATAGGGGGAAAAAGCTTATTTGATTCTGTGGGATTTTTCGGGTTCTCTTGGGGAGAAATAGTCAGTAAAGGCAAGAGAATGTCCCAATTAAAGCAGTTTTGGGCAATAGAAGCCAGTTGATCTTGCAGTTGCCTGATTTCTCCTAGTTCATCCCTGGGAACTAATCCTAGGTGGCGATCGGGAATTGTCAGGGAATCTTGACGACGCAGAACCCCGACAATCGGCATATTGATCGATTCTAGGGCGGTTTGCAGTAATTGCAGGTGGCGATCGCTACCAACACGATTGAGGATAACTCCAGCTAGATGGAGATTTTTGTCTAAAGATTGATAACCGCGGACAATAGCGGCGACAGAGGTAGATAAACGACTACAATCGATAACTAACAGCAGAGGAAGCCCTAAAATACGGGCAATATGGGCGGTACTGGCATAATCGGGAAATTGAGTATCGCTTAATTGAATACCATCAAATAACCCCATTACCCCTTCAATCAGAGCATAATCGACATTTTGACAATGTTGGGCAAAACAGGTTTTTACATAGTCTTCAGAAGTTAAAACCGGATCGAGATTGCGACAGGGGCGACCGGTAAAATGACTATGGAACATGGGATCGATATAATCGGGCCCGACTTTAAAAGATTGCACTCGATCGCCACGACTGATTAAATAGGCCAAGATTGCCAGAGTAATCGTAGTTTTACCGACTCCGCTTCTTTCTCCTGCGATGATCATCGAAAATTTTGGGTCTGAAACCCCGTCGTTCTACGACGGCTTTACCGTCAAATATTAGCACATTTACACGATATATGCTAAAATGTGAGGCATGGAAAAAGCCTATTCGTTTCGATTTTACCCCACACCAAAACAAGAGTCGCTATTGCGGCGCACATTGGGCTGTGTAAGATTGGTTTACAATAAAGCTCTCCACGAACGAACACAAGCATGGTACGAAAAGCAA
>NZ_JAJTDH010000139.1:0-6472 GCF_021300285.1 Microcystis sp. 49638_E5
ATTGCAAGAAATTGGCATAAAAGTTCTTGATTTACAGGGTCGCCCCAAACATCTCTACGGCATTTATCATAAAATGCACAATCAAGGCAAAGAATTCGAGCAGATTTATGATATTGCCGCCGTCCGCATTATCGTCGAAACTAAAGAGGAATGTTATCGTTGTTTAGCCGTAGTTCACGACCAATTTACTCCGATTCCCAACCGTTTTAAAGACTATATCGGTTTACCAAAAGCTAACCGTTATCAATCTCTCCATACCACCGTTGTTGGTTTAAATGCCCGCCCCCTAGAGGTACAGATTCGCACCCTAGAAATGCACCATTTTGCTGAATATGGGGATGGGAGTGAACTAACCTCTGATGATAAAAAAAAGTTTCAGTTGCTGAGACAACGGCTAGATTGGCGGAAGGAATTTAAGGATATCCAGGAATACTGGAAATACGTGAACAGCCTGAACAATCTATTTGACGACGATGTCTATGTGTTTAATCGCCAAGGGGATGTCATCTTCCTAGCTCAAGGTTCAACTCCAGTGGATTTCGCTTACTGCATCCACACCGAGGTGGGACATCGCGTGAAAGGTGCTAAGATTAATGGGCGTTGGACAACTTTGGACTACCTTCTGCAAAATGGGGATTTCGTAGAAATTGTCACCAGCAAGAATAGTCACCCAAGTCTAGACTGGCTCAATTTCGTGGCTACACCCAACGCCAGAAAATGCATTCTCGAGTGGTACAAGCAATCGCGAATGCAGGAAAGTGTGAGAAGTCCTAGAAAAAGAACTGGGCAGTGATGGATTTAAAAGATTCTTAGAGTCCGAATCAATGCGATCTTTAGTAGTTCAACTTAATTACAAAGTCGTTGAAGATTTATTGGCAGATTTGGGTTATGGAGAAATTACAATAGAGGACATAATGAACCCGTTGCGAAAAGCTGTCAAAACTCAGCCAGTATCGAAAAAGAACCGGAGCCGAAGACATTACTTCCGTGTCAGAACTTAGACTGGGATTCTGCCCCTCCTTCGAGTAAATCTCCCATTGTGGGTATCGAAGGTATGTTGGGTAGTGATTCGGTAGTAGTGGTAAGCCATCTTGCTTATCTGGACTGAGTTGTGTAGAATATTTACTAATAAAAATAATTGCTTGATAAATGTTGGGGATTTGCTTTTTATGATTGCTATTTTTATCAATATCTTCTCTTGGATAATTAAACTTTGGTTAAATTATAGCAATTCTTAGAGCTATGAGGTACAATGAAAAGCAAATAGACAAATAATAGAACTCGCCAGCTTCCTATGAGACCCTATTCCGTAGATTTTCGCCAAAAAATTATCGATGTCTGGAAGAAAGAAAAAATTTCTATTCGAGGACTAGCCCAGAGATTTGACGTGGCTAAAAGCTTTATTCAGAAGTTATTGAAGCAACATAAAGAAACAGGAGATATCCGTCCTCGTCCACAAGGGGGAAGTCCGCCAACCAAGTTAAATAGTGAACAACTGATAATTTTAATAGAAATCATCGAATCTAACAATGATGCAACTCTCGAAGAATTATCGGACTTACTGTATGAAAAGACACAGGTGAAAGTCAGTAGAGCCACCCTGGGGCGGCTTACGCAAAAACTCAATTACAGTTTCAAAAAAAAACACTACACGCGGCGGAAAAAGAAAGTGACAGGGTGCAGCAAAAAAGAGTGGAATACTGGTTAGAAGTTAGGGAAATTGAGGCATCAAAACTAATTTTCATCGATGAATCGGGGGTAAATTTAGCCCTTTTGAGACTCTATGCTAGAGCCTTAATTGGCCAAAGATCTCGGAGAAGAAAACCACAAAAAAGAGGGAGAAATATTTCAATAATTAGTGCTATAAGCTTAGAAAAAGTTGTGGCATCAGTCAACATATACGGTGCAGTGGATGCGGTAACATTTGAAGGATTTATTCTGAAGGAAGTGATGCCAAAAATTAAAGAAGGAGACTGTTTGCTCATGGATAACGCCAAGATTCATCTCGGAGAAATGGTCAGAGAAATAATCGAACAAGAAAAAGCTAGACTCATCTATTTACCTCCTTATTCTCCCGAATTCTCTCCTATTGAAAACTTTTGGTCAAAAGTCAAAGCGATATTAAGAAAACTGAAGGCGAGAACTTACAAAGACTTAATAGAACGTGAGTTCGACGGAGCTAAAAAATAGCAGGAGGTAGAGCAGGGAAGCCCTTTGGCTCTAAATCCAAGGAGGGTTTTTTGGGCAAATAGCTATAAGCAATCAAGCCAGCAAAGAGATTGACGAGAAAGTTCCAAACGCTGCGATGTCTGGAATGTTCAATCTGGCAGATATTTTTCAGTTCGTCGTTAACTGTTTCAATTAAAGAACGCTTGCGAAGCAAGATTTTATCAATAATTTTGACTAATTTTTGCTTCATCTTCTTTTTGGAGCGGGTAATTAATTGTAAGCCTCTTTCATAAAGTTTTTCAAAGAGTTCTTGAGAAATATAGCCCCGGTCTCCAAATAATTTACCGATGAGATCTTTGGTAAGATCAGGGACAGGTTTCCGGTCATCAGTATTAGCGGGTGTTAGCTTAAAAGCCAAGAGTTCTCCCCGGTCATTGATAATTAAATGTAGTTTAAATCCATAATGCCAACCCACAGAATTTTTACCCCAACCAACTAAACCTTTAAAAACTCGGTGTGACTTGCTACGACAAGGATGACAAACTTCTATCGGAGTAGAATCAATAAAGCTTATTCCTGTTATTTCTCCTTTGCAAGTCTGTAAAAAACAACATAACAACATCATCGACCAAGGCATTAATTCCACAAAACGATTATAGCTTACTAGCTGAGGAAAGGCTTTTTTTCAATGGGGAAGAACTTGCAAGGTGTAAAATTCTTTGAATGTCCGATAGCCGGAACCATGAAAAGCAATTACTATCGTCATGACTTCGCTCAAGCCTAGACGAGAACGACACAATTTCTCCCCAACAAATGATGTTAATTGAGGGAGAGACTGACAGTGCTTTTCAAAACTTTGATAGAAGTCATCTACATCACAAAAAATTGCGGTAAGATCAAGACGTGAATTTATATCCATAGCTGAGACCTTGGCGAATACTATTTCTAGCATAAGTCTCAGCTTCCTTTTTGCTAGAGTTTTTTCCGACAGCGATCGCCGTCTCTTTGTCATTAAGACTGGCTAATTGACAGAGTTTTTCTAGGATAGCTAGGCTGTAAGTCTCACTGTGCATGGATTTCAATGGGTTGAATTTCGTCGAACTCACGTTGCAAAAGTCTTAATTCGATCCTTGTACAGCAACATTTTTGAAGATTATCAACTACTAATAAATAATTAACTGAAAGTCCCTCCCATTATCGAAGATTTGGGTTAAAACCCCGTCGTTTTACGACGGCTTTTCCTGATTTTTGTCGAATTATTTTAGGGGTTTTAAGAGCTACAGGAGAAATATAGCGGTATAATGAAGATAAAAGAATTCAAGATAATTGCCATGGAATTAGTGACGCTAGATCGAAGTAGATGTATTCAAATTCCTGAAACTTTGCTGGAACAACTAGGCATTGAATATGATAGTCAATTTCAGGTAGAAGTTCAAGATGGTAAGCTAGTCTTAAATCCAATTAAGGAAGAGCCAAAGGTTTATTACGAGAATGATGTTTTGGTTGTTGACAGCCAATTGCTAGTTAATCCTGAAGCTTTTATCGAGGAGCTGAGACAAGAAAGAATGAATGAGCTAATGTTGTGATTAAAGTTTTATTCGATACGTCGGTTTTGGTTGCATCTATTTTAGTCAACCATGAACAGCACTCAGCTTGTATTTCTTGGTTAATCAGAGTTAAACGAGGAGAAATTCAGGGTTATATTGGAACTCATACTCTTGCAGAACTCTACGCAATTTTATCGGCTTTTCCCGCAAAACCTCGTTTATCTCCTCAATTGGTACAACAATTAATTAAAGAAAATTTAGATTCCTTTGAGATTATTTCCTTAACAAGCGATGATTATAAAGCTGTAATTAATCTTATGGTAACTTTAAATTTAAGAGGAGGAGCGATTTATGATGCTTTAATTGCTTATGGTTCATTAAAAGCGGAAGTCGATCATTTATTAACTTTGAATCTCAAGCATTTTATCCGTTTTGGCGGGAGAATAGAGAAAATTTCTATGGAACCGCGATAACCTAACTAGCATATTATAGCGGTAAGCGCTTGAGTGAGATACAGATCAAGCTTTGCCTAGCATGGTTTATAGCTCGTGATAGTGTACCTGATACGACTGCACACCGCTATAAACATCGCCTTCATTATGTCATAATCATGAAAAAAGACAATTAACCCTAAAAAGCCCATGCTATTAAAATGGTTGAAAATTACAGGATTGAGCTTGATAATATGGAATTTATGTTATTCGGCTGAGAGTCAAACCAGTGCAGAAATCTTACGTCCAAGAAGTTGCAGAGTAGAAAGTGAGTTACGTTCGCTTAATAGTAATGTATCAACTTATATTCAGGTGATTAATAGAAGTTCTTCTTCTGTTAAGGTGTACTGGATAGATTTCAATGGCAAACGTCAGCATTATTTTGACCTTGACCCCTTACAATCCCGTGACCAGCAAACTTATGTAACTCATCCTTGGCTTATTGCTCAGTCTGGAGCGAACCAACCTTGTATACATATATTCCTACCAATTCCCCAAAAAGGAATTATTATTATAGATTGAGATGTTACAATTACTCCAGAGAAAACACTGAAGAAGTAGTGCTAATAACTCAAGAACAAAGTCAATATGGGGCTCTTCTCGACTTTGTGTGATAATTTTTGCTTATAGAATCGTGAAATATTTACCTGGAAAGACTTTTAGGACTATTTTGCTGAAGAAACTATCAGTATAGACCCCGTTTCCACACAGAAACCAGAAGAGCCAATATGGGAACTCTCTACTCGCCCTTAGAAATCCGTTGAATGGAAACTAAACAGTAAGATTCGTCAGCCGATGGATTCAAAGTCTCTCTACTCGCGCTTAGAAATCAGTTGAGCGGTCAACGGAAGTCAACTCGTCCCACAATAGAGAGGTCATCGCGCCCGATTCCCCATGAAACTACCTTACCTATTGATACCGCTCGGCTTCATCGCCCTAACCGCTCTAGTGATCGGGGTCTATCAAGCCTCTAGCGCTCCCCTACCCGCAGGATTTCCGACCCCGACCCCGAACGGACGGATCGAGGTGAATAACTATCCCGCCTATCGCGCCGCTACTTACCGCTATCGGGGTCAACTTTCCGAGGCGGCGAACCGGTCGTTTTATCCCCTGTACCAACACATCAGTTCCAACGAGATATCGATGACCGCACCCGTTGAAACCCGTTACCCCGCAGACACGGGAGCGACATCGGGAGAGGCCGAAGTTTCCTTTCTCTACCGCGACACCGACACTTACCCGAAAGAGGTGGCCGATAATATTCGGATTGAGGATGTACCACCCATGACGGTGGTGAGCTTGGGATTACAGGGAGGTTACGATTTTGACAGTTACCAACAGGGATTGACCCGACTGAACGAATGGCTGGCAGAACATCCGAGCTACCGGGCGATCGGTTCCCCCCGTCGCTTTTTCTATGATGGTCCCTACGTTCCCGATCCCCTGAAACGGAGTGAAATTCAAATACCCGTCGAGGCGGTATCGTCGAATCGTTGAACTCATGGCCAATCCTGACTGGTATCGCAGAGGAAATGGTCGGTTATGATGTCCTCGAAGGTGAAAAGACAGTGAGAGGGAAAAGTCCGTATCGGTAAGTCCGTGTCTCGCAAAGCTAAATCGACTCCGGCCTCGAAAGCATCGGATAAAGCCGTCGGTATCTGGGATTTTAAACTAGGATTGCCCTGTAGATGCCGTCTGATCGCTCGTCTCTGTTCTCTAATCGTCAAAAACCAACTACGAGAACGTTTATCTGGCTGATATTCCCATTTGAGAAGATGTCCTACCAAAACAGTTAGACGGCTCACCAGTTCTCGATATTCTTGTTTACCTAAGGAAATGATTTCCTCCCGCAAGTTTTGCCAGTCCAGAGCTTCTACTTGTCGGGTGGCCAGAGCTTTCGCTTGTAGCTCTGTCCAGCCGTAGAAGTCGGATTCATACAGGGCATTCGCTCGATCTGACTTATTGGAACTCATATCTGACCATATTTGTACTGGAACTAGATAATACGTTGATTAACATTTTGATTATGACAAAATGGCTATTTGGCGGGGAATGTCCCCACCAATAAAGTTTACCGAAATTTTGGGTTAAAGCCCCGTCCTTTTAGGACGGCTTTTTAAACTATATCTTGTTAACTTAACTTTTATTGTGCTATAGCGTTTTCAAATAAGACATGAAAAAGCATCGTAATTGTGGAGATTAGGAAAAGTAAATAGTTTAAGGTTGATTAAAAGATTAAATATCTTCTTCATAATCCCAAAATTT
>NZ_JAJTDH010000140.1:0-6466 GCF_021300285.1 Microcystis sp. 49638_E5
TTAATCCCCCCTTGATAAGGGGGGTGCCGATCCCCCCTTAATCCCCCCTTGATAAGGGGGGTGCCGATCCCCCCTTAATCCCCCCTTGATAAGGGGGGTGCCGATCCCCCCTTAGTCCCCCCTTGATAAGGGGGGCATCTGATAATTTTTAACGCCTACCTACTTATCAATCCGAGAAACGCTGTATATAACCCCCTATGCAATCAAAAAAGCAACAAAGAAAAGACATTTTCATAATATCATCTAAACCCTATAGGTTCTGTCAGGTAGGGGATAGAAGATTTAACTTAGTGTCTATAGAGTTATTGGGGTTTAGTTTTACTAGGAATCAGAATTAATGACCAGTAGGTGACAGCCTCTGGATCGACTTCTGTAATCGGAATAATTTGCTGATTGGGTAGGGTTGCTCGTTCGATGTAGAGGGCGCGTTCTAATAATCCTAATTCCTCGAGAATATTGCGAACTTTAGCGAAATGTCTGCCTAATTTAATAATCGCTGCTGCATCGATAAAGGCTAGGCGATCCCGCAATATTTCCGCCTCTAAAGTAGCGGGCATAATACTAAATACGTCATTTCGATAAGTGATAGGTACACCCAGCATTGCTGCACTTGCCATCACTGAAGAAATACCCGGCACGACTTCAATGGAAAAGCGATCGCACAAGCGATTAAAGATATACATAAACGTGCCATACAACATCGGATCGCCCACACATAGCACCGCCACATCTCGACCTAAGTTTAAATGTTCGGCGATATTTTCGGCGGCAATATCATAATGAGGTTGAGAACTGCGCTCGACACTAAAAGGTAAAGGCATGGGAATTTCTATCTGCTCGGGACGGATAAAATCCGACACAATTGCCCGTGCCAAAACTTTGCCACTTTCTAAGGTAGGATAGGCAATTACCGGAACAGTTGTGAGAATCCGGTGTGCTTTGAGCGTCAACAATTCGGGATCGCCAGGCCCGATTCCTAATCCATAAAGTTTGCCTAATTTATTCATAATTCGTTCTCTTTTGCTAAAGCATTGACTGCTGCTGCCGCGATTGCGCTTCCTCCCCTGCGTCCGTGCAGGGTAATAAATGGCACACCACGACTATTAGTTGCTAATTCTGTTTTCGACTCTGCCGCTCCTACAAATCCCACGGGAAAGCCTAAAATCAAAGCCGGTTTATCTACATTTTGATCGAGCAATTCTAGTAGGCGAAAAAGTGCGGTTGGTGCATTACCAATGGCTACCACTGCTCCAGCTAAACGAGGTCGCCAAAGTTCTAAAGCGGCAGCGGAGCGGGTATTATTAATTTGCCGTGCCAACTCGGTCACTTCTGGATGATTGAGGGTACAAATAATCGGATTATTTTTAGGTAAACGCGCTTTGGTAATGCCATTAGCGACCATTTGAGAATCACAGAGAATTGCTGCACCCCCAGCGAGGGCATTTCGTCCGATTTTAACCGCGTCCGGTGATGCTTCTAAATCTTTTGTTATGTCTGTCATCCCGCAGGAATGAATTAGACGAACCGCCACATGAGCTAAATCATCGGGGAGATTTTCCCAGTTAGTTTCAGCCCGAATAATAGCAAAAGATTTGCGGTAAATTTCCTCACCATTCTTAATGTATTCCATTCTATTCATCTAAATTTTTCGATTTTTGGGAGCTTAAAATTTGGGCTATGAGGGGGGGAATCTTGGTAAATTCTCCCTCAAATATAGGTGTTTCTAAGAACTTTTGACTATCACCCACATAGACTTGATAAGCTTCTAGTATTTGGCCATTTTCCTCGATGGTAGTTCCTAAAAGGGTAATTTCGGCTGCATCCGGTTGAGCGCAGGATTTAGCACAACCCGTCAAATGAATATTAACAGGAGAATTGCAGGTTAAGCGTTCTTTCAAATAATCTGCCAGGAGAGAAGCATGAATTTGAGTTGCAGTGGCCGCCGCCGCACAGCCCGGTTTACCGCTACAGGCAACTATCCCCGCATCCCATCCAAGAGAAGCGGATAATCCTAAGGATGCCAGTTTTGGCAACAATTCTGAGACTTTTTCATCGGGAATATCGGGTAATATAACAGTCTGCCAAGGGGTTAATCGTAACTGACCACTGCCAAAAGTTTCTGATAGTGCCGCTAATCCCCATAGTTGATTAGCCGTCAATTGTCCTAATCTTAATGATAGACCAATATAAGACAATCCGGGTTGCTTTTGAGGATGAATTCCTAGATGAAAATAGGGTTGAGTAGAATGGGCAGCCTGCTGGTATTCTTGCCCTTGTATTATGCCGGTAGAAGTCCGATGTAATTGGCAGTTAACTTGTTCGAGATATTTGGCTAATCCCCAATCTTTGAGCAGGTGTTTCATCCGAGGTTTTTTACCCTTGATATTGGGGGTTTGTTGAACATAATCGATATAAACCTTTACTAAAGCTTTGACCACAGCTAAACAGTTTTCTGGCTCAATTAATAAGTCCGTATCATAGAATTGTTTATCTCCTCCGAGTGCTAATCGAAAGCAAACAATAGAAGTTAAATTTGTCGGATTTTTGACGGTAATTGCCGATAGCTGAATCTCATTATAGCGGTGTTGCCAGGCCATAGTTGAACCGGTGCCAATTCCCACTGCACCACCGCCATCGATGCCGATACTAAATTTAGGACTTAGTTCGGCAATTGATGGATAATTTTGGATAAAATTATCTAATTCTTGGACTAATGGACGAGTATCGATCGATTCTTGACAGTCAATTCCAGCCGTGGGACTTGACATGATATTACGCAAATGATCAACACTGGGATTATGGGCAGCTAACCCTAATTTTTGCAGGGTTTGAAATTCTTCTAAACTGGGGGATTTTTGCAGTCCGCGAATTTGCAGATTTGCCCGATTGGTAACTTGTATTGTCGTCTGCCATTGTTCGAGCCAAGTGGCGATCGCTTTTCCCTGTGGAGAATTGAGCCATCCACCGGGGGTGCGGAGACGAATTAAAAACCCATCCTGGGCAGCAGTTCCATAAAATAAACCGGGACAAGCATTTGCTTCAACTAACCAATTCACCGTTGTTTGTTCTCCATGCGACGCAGAGAAGTAGTTAGAAAATTAGTTGTCTATACTACCGATCAAAAGCTTGTAATTGGTATTCTGACTCGCAAGGAAAAAGGGAAGATGTACTCTTTTTACTTTTTACTTGATTACAGCTGCGGCACAGTACCAGAATTGCACTGGACTTTCCCAAAGACAAGTTTAAGGATCATACCACAGTTTGAGTTTTGGCGTTGCTAGATAAAAATCAGCTATAGGCTGGTTCCTCTATCCATCTGGCACAGACAACTCCTTATTGGATAAGCCTTGACCCTTAGAAGATGTACCAGACTGAGCCTGAATCCGCCGTAGTAATTACCCAATTATCTTAAGCACCACAAGCATTTCAGCTTTTTTTCAGCAAGCCCTACCTACTGTGAATGTGAAAAATTTCTGTCTTTTTTGTTATAGTTTCTAACATTGCCTATAGACTTAACCCACTGACATTTCATAAACTCCAGTGTCCTTTGAGTTTCGGAAAGGAATTAAACACTATGAACTCAGTTAATCTTTTGTTTGGGAACAAGACAATCAACCAATCTCTTAGGTTTAGCCAAATTCTCTCCCAATCTCTGGAAAGCGTATCTTACTCTCTTCAGGAATTCGCTACCAGTCCAGAATTTATGGAGAAGATGAGGCTTGCCTTTGGAGACAGTTTTGTGACGGTTACTGCCCTTAACTTGGCACAAGATTGGCAAAAAGGTAGTATAACTGGACTTCCCTTGAGATTCTTACTGCTACGACCCTTAATGGTGCTTATGCCGGATATGCTAGTGGGACAAAGACGATTTATCTATCTGAAGAATTTCTCAGTGAGAATTCCCTTTCAGTAATAACAAGTAGTATTTTAGAAGAATTTGGACACTCTCTTGATGTTATACTTAATGACTCAGACTCTTCAGGAGATGAAGGACAGATTTTTGCTGCGCTGGTTCAAGGATTATCTTTACCTGAATCAGAACTGCAAGCATTAAAACAAGAGAATGATTTCGCCACGATATATATAGATGGTCAAGAAATTTTAATTGAACAGGGAAGTGTTTCAGATAGTGGCGGCTTTGAAGGGAGTTACCAAGTGATTACCCTTGATACGACGGGTGGAGGATATGCCAGTTTTTACTATGAGCATTATACCATTCCTGATAATTTCATTATTCGTTATGAAGGAAGGAATATCTTAGAAACGGGATTTGTTGGAGGAAGCAAGACAGGAACGGTTCAAATTCCTGAAGGAGATTCTGATCAGTTAGAGATAATTGTAGCAACCAATGATGAAGGAACAGCATGGAATTATACGGTTGAAACAATTGCACCAGGGTTAAATATACAAGATGCCTATGTTACTGTCCCAGGAGGAAGTAATCAAACGGCAACCATCAAATTCCCTGTGATTCTCTCAGAAGCAGTTGATGTAGAAGTTACTGTTAATTATTTTACGCTCGTAGGAACGGCCGTAGATGGTGTAACGGGGAACGACAGAATAGATTACCAACCGATTACAGGTACATTAACCTTTGCCCCAGGAGAAACCCGTAAAGAAGTTGAAATCAGGATATTAGGAGATACCCCTGTTAATTACGGGGGCAATGCCAATTTTGAGATTTTCGCAAGGGATACAGCGTATCAGAATTGGGATAAAGGAGACGATATTGACTTTAACGGTAGTTTGTCTTATGGAGATTTAGGCTATCGAGTTGATCAATTTTTCAACGATGGCAGTACAGGTTTTCAGGCAACAGGATTAACTTCGGATGAAAATTTCTTTGTTTTAATCAGCAATCCTGTCAATAGCGAAATTAGCCAAGAGAGTGACCAAGAAAAAGATCGCTTATTGACAGATTTAGAAGAATTTCTCGGTCCAGATTTTGTGAATTCATCCTCTTATCAGAAAGTCGTAGAAACTCTCAATGACCTAGAAGCGCAGGATACCTCTTGGGCTTATGCGACTGGGACGATTTACGATGAAGGAAAAGCCCCCGTCTTGGCGATTCGGGGGACACAGCCCGATCAATTAAAAACAGATGTCTGGGATGATGCTAATCCCAATGGCATTGGTTATGGTCAATTTACGGCCAATCGGGGGGCTGTTAATCAATGGCTTCAAGAAGCAAGTCAGCCAGAGGATAATCTCTCGCTAAAACCCCACATTACAGGTCATAGTTTGGGTGGAGCATTAACCCAATGGGTGGCGGCAGATTATTCTTCTCAAGGTGCTTTAGGGAATATTGTTACGTTTAATGCTCCGGGTATTTCAACGAGTGCGGCTAATAGTTTCAGGGGTGCAGAGAAAGTCACTCACTATATCACTTCTATCGACATAGTGAGTATGGCAGGATTTCGTTATATTTCTGGACAATATGTTTTATCCAATCAATTGCTTGTCCCTTCCTCATTTCCCAATCCTGTTGATGCCCATCTTCATCCCGTAATTATTCCTAAAGTAGAGTCCAGTGGCTTGACTAAACCAGCTAATTTAAAGATAGATACGGTTGGTGGTACAAATGCGCTAAGTAGTCCCTTCTTCACCTATTTACCCGATCCTGATTATTTTGCGATTCAATTGATAGTAGCATCAGTACCAATCATTGGCCCATATTTGGCAAATCAGCTAACTTTTCGTAGCACTACTGAATTAAATCGTCAAGCTATAGGTGAACTGCTCTACGGTATCGGCTTAGAGAACATCGAATTTGCCATAGAAAAACTAACGGCTGCTGTTAATGCTGCCAAACAATGGGGACAAGATGCTTGGAATGCCATTACAGGGTGGGGAGAAAATGCTTGGGGTGCAGTAAGTAATTGGACAGTAACGGCTTGGAATGCCACAACCACATGGGTTAGTCAAGCTTGGAATGCCACAACTACATGGACGAGCGATGCTTGGAATGCTACCAAACAATGGACGAGCGATGCTTGGAATGCCACAACTACATGGACGAGCGATGCTTGGAATGCTACCAAACAATGGACGAGTGATGCTTGGAATGCTACCAAACAATGGACGAGCGATGCTTGGAATGCTACCAAACAATGGACGAGCGATGCTTGGAATGCTACCAAACAATGGACGAGTGATGCTTGGAATGCTACCAAACAATGGACGAGCGATGCTTGGAATGCTACCAAACAATGGACGAGTGATGCTTAGATCTCTTGCAAAAGTAATCAAGATATATCCTTTTGTCGGTAACGAAGTTCGTAATTGTAGATACCAGCAATCAAATTCAATCTCAGACCAAATCGCCGTCTGCGATTTCTGTATCTTGATGAAAGTATCCGAAATATTTTGAGACGACGATGAATATGTTCTATAACTATGCGCCGTTGTGATAACTGACGATTGGCTTTTTTTTGCTCTTTACTTAGTTTTTCTTTTTTCTTTTTTT
>NZ_JAJTDH010000141.1:0-6465 GCF_021300285.1 Microcystis sp. 49638_E5
TAGGTAAATCGTACATCGTCGGCAGGGATTGCCGGGGGGAAAGGGAAGGGTCAGATTGGGGAATGGTGAAGGTAGGTGTAGTCATTTCAGTTATCAGTTATCAGTTATCAGTTACCACTCAGACCTCTCAAACATTGTAATACTAAATCCGTTGAGTATAGGCTACTTATGGGGACAGGCAAAAGGCAATAGGCAATAGGCAAAAGGAGCAATAGATAATCAGTTTTTAATAACCAGATTTAGTATATAGCGTTTTTCAGTCTGCTGAGGTACAAAAGTTATGGGTTTTAGGCAAAAGGCAAAAGGCAAGAAAATAGGTGTACCTCACTAGCTCAGGAAACGCTATATAACCTTGACTTGCGTTATAAATTTTCTTGGTCAGCGATAAATATCTCACATTGGGAAATTCTCGAATGGTTTGTTCGAGTTGCAAAAAATAGGCTTCAATCATTTTAATTCCTGGAGATTAGCCTCGTTTTGAAGAAGCATTTCATATAGTCCAGACCAAACTATAAAATCCGATTCATCTCCTAAAATACCTTGAGAAAATTGCTGATAAAATTCTTGGGATGTCATTTTATATTGTTTTTCCAGATCCGCTAAATCTAATTTTAGATTCAAGTTGCTTTTTTGTAGTTCGGCAATCTGATAATCAATAATACTTTGGGCAAATTTTTCTTGATCTTTGATAGAGTTTAAAATCTTTTTAAGGCGTTTTTCTGTTTCAGGCTGAACAGATAGATGAAAATCTAACATAAGTAGGTAGGCGTTAAAAATTATCAAATGCCCCCCTTATCAAGGGGGGATTAAGGGGGGATCGGCACTCCCCTTATCAAGGGGGACAGGGGGGATCGAACCCAAAATCTATCTTCAATTTAATTATAACCAGCTACTTAAGCTGTCTCATTACCACAAATCAAGCGGGTTTTTATTCTAGCAAGCGTCAGCCCTGGGGGAGAAGAATGTAAATATTTATTAAATTGTAGCTTTTAATACAATGCGGGGGGGGGTAAGTGTGTATTTTGTCTTTGAGCATTCGCTGGTCATTGTTTTGGGTTGCCCTATCGCTTAACCCGAATCGAAATGTCGCGCACTTAAACCATTTACCATTAACCCTTTTTCATGAAAATAAAACAACTCGGCATTCTATCCGTCGGGGTTGCCCTGGCTACTCTGGGAACTGGTGCGGCACAGGCTGCAAGCGTGACTGTCAATAATTTTTCCTTCGAGACACCATCAAACCCTAATTTTTCACCAGTTATTACCGGTTGGACTGTGAGTAGTGGCAATGCGGGGGTTCAGCCATTCAATGCGACTCAATTTACAAGCGGAGTACCCGACGGTTCGCAGGCGGCTCTTATTGCTTTCAATGGTGGATCGATCCGTCAAGATGTAGCCGCCACTTATCAAGCCGGAACTCGATACACGCTCAATTTATTCGCAGGTATTCGTCTAGATGAACCGGGCAACTTGACCTTGCCGAACAGTACAATTTCGCTTCGCCGGAGTGATAATAATACCGTTTTGTCAAGTTTTACATTCAATCAGAGTTCCTTTTCGTCAAGAGGCGTGTTCTTATCGTTCAACACTTCTTATCTGGCGGGGATTGCCGATCAGGGTGCGGGAATTCGCATCTCTATTGACCGTCCGAATAATGGGGGGACACAATTAGTTTTCGATAACGTTACACTTAATGCGACTCCTGTTCCCGAACCCTCTAGCCTTCTTGGTTTTATCACACTGGGCAGTTTAATGTTAGGGAGTGCTGTCCGCAAAGCGAGGAAATAATGCCTACAAGGGAGAGGAGACGCGGGTTTCCTCTCTCTTTTTTTGGGGGTTATGAGTAGCATCTCAGTCACGAATTATGCTAGGATTCGCCCTAGAATGATAAAAAATCATGACTACACAAGCAACAGTAATCCAAGGCACAGCCAAAGAAATTAGAGAAGCACTGGCGCTTATACCAGATGATGAAATTGTCCGCCTTATGGTAGGTTGTCCCAGCTTATCTATTATTGCCAGAAAATTACAGCACGAGGCCGCAACTCTTGGCATAACAGCTGCGGAACACGACGCACTCATGGCATCGTTAAAAGATGATTTGTGATGCGGGTTGTTGTTGATATCTTGGAGAAGTCAGACCTTACACTTCATCGGGGTTAATTCCAAGCCCTCTGAGCCTTTCAGCCAGCCGGATGGCTTTTTGTTCAGCCTCTTGTTTCGCCAAGCGCTCTTGATTGGCAATTTGCCGTTCTTGAGCAGCGATCGCCTCTGCGTTCATCGCTCTTTCCTCAGCCGTTAGATAGCGATTTCCCGACTGGTCATACCAGTATAACCATTCCCGATACCAGGCAATATGTTCTCCTTTCTCGTAACCCAGCGCCAAGCCAATTTCTGGCAACCAAACTCGATTATTCTCACTCTCTAGAAGTTGATATTTTCCTGAGATTAATTTATATACTTCTAATCTTTGTCGGTTTTTAAATCTTCCTCTTCTGCCACTGAAAGGATTGTAGATTACATAATACAGAATCCCCAGGCTTTGGTAATTTAGAATTTTCTCCTCATACTCACTGTTATATTTCTCGGAAATTACCTCTAAAAACAAAATCGGCAAGATATACTTTTCCCCCCACAAAACATAGCTTAACCGACCTTTTTCTCCCGTATCATGGTTGACTCCAACTGCTAAGAAACCATCGGGGACAAAAGCTGATTCGTCTGGATTATAATAAACAGCCATATCTACCCCAAAATACCAATCATCTCGACCAGACCAAATTAAGGCTAATAAATTTAGCAGCAGATTGGGAATATCATTCTGTAACTGGTTGTCCACTGGAGTTTCATCGGAAGAGGGCAATTCTTCGGCGCTGGGAAGAGGTCGATTTTTGTTATAGGTGAGGTTAACCATAGCTCCTACAAGCGTGGTGTTTAATTACTGCCAATTCTAACAGAAAATTACGGTTTTAGATTTCGTTGTTTTTCTGCGATTTCTCAAAGCACTTCATCAAAACTCGGATCAAGGCTTTCTTTAATGTCATCAACCTGATTAATTTCTTGGTTAGGAGAGGCACTCAGGCACTCATGCAAGAGTCAAAGGGGAGAATAAATCAGGGGTGCTGTCCGCAAAGCTGGAAAATAATGTCTCAAGGGAGAGGAGAGGAGACGCGGGTTTCCTCTCTCTTTTTTGAGGGGTTTCATGGGAAGATCGGGAAAGCTTGCTAGGTGCAATCCCGATCATAATGAAACGAGACTCGATATTTTACCGGCTTTTTCAACAATCCCCCTCCCTTCTCTTCGATTTACTGGAAAACCCGCCAGATAATGCCACCGAATACCGCTTTGACTCCGTAGCCGTCAAAGAACCCAAATTTGAGATCGATGGCGTATTCCTGCCACCCGATAATGATAGTAGCGGGGTAATCTATTTTTGCGAAGTGCAATTTCAAAAAGACGAACGACTCTATGAAAGGGTTTTTGGTGAATCATTTTTATATTTCTACCGCCAGCGAGAACGATTTACCGATTGGCAAATTGTTGTCATCTATCCCACCCGCAGCCTAGAACAAAGTAACACCCATCCCTACCGAGCGCTCCTCAATTGTCCTCAGGTGCATCGAATTTATCTGAACGAATTAGGGGAAATTCAGCAGTTACCCCTAGGGGTTGCCTTGATGGTACTCACTACTGTGGAAGAAACCCAAGCACCAGAAAAAGCCCGCTATTTACTGGCACGAACCCAAGAGCAAATTGCAGATACAGAAGCCAGTCGCGCCATAATAGAAATGATTGCCACAATTATGGTCTATAAATTTACTAACTTGAGTCGGCAGGAGGTGGAAGCAATGCTAGGACTACAATTGGCAGATACAAGGGTATATCGTGAAGCCAAGGAAGAAGGACGACTGGAAGGACGACTGGAAGGACGACTGGAAGGAGAATCTGCCCTGATTTTGCGTCTGTTGCAACGTCGCTTTGGTGCAGTGGATGAGGTGTTGGCTGCCCGGATTCAGGCTCTAGAAATCGAGCAATTAGAGTCCTTGGCTGAGGCTTTGTTGGATTTTACAACCTTAAACGACCTAGTGCTTTGGCTAAATCGCCCCTCGCAACCGCTTAACTAAACTTAGTCAAACCTAAGCCACCTGAAAGGGTGAGTTAGGAAATTTTGATGGCCAAATATCCATCCCTGACGATGGGTGACAAGGGCAATTCTTGTCAGAGGGCAGATAAAAGTTTATGCGGATGGCGAGACTCGAACTCGCAAGGCGTAAGCCACACGCCCCTCAAACGTGCGTGTCTACCAGTTCCACCACATCCGCTTGATTTTAGCTTAACCATTATAGCACAGAAAAAAAATAATCTGCAAGCAAATTTTAAAAATTACTGCCGCACAACCTTCGCGCCACCTGAGTTAGTACGGATAAACCTTTTAGGGAACCTTGAATCAAATGGAAGGCCGGGAGAGGACGGATTAACATTTGTCGAGCTAGGGGCAATGGTAGCAGCTGACCTTGATTATCAATTGCCGGGGCTAAATCGGGTAAGTCCTGTGTCACCTCGTCGCTAATCACGCGCACAATTGCCACTTTTTGCCCGCGTAAAGCCGCTAAAATCCTTGCTCCTTCCATATCTACCACTTCATAGCCCCCCTGTCCTAAACCTCGTTTTTGCTCGGACTGGCTAATCAGGCGATCGCTGGTTAAACCTTTAACGAGACTATATCCGGTTAATTGGGCGATTTCTGCGGTTATTTCTGGTTCGCACTGCCAATAACTCCCCTTTTCTGCGCCACAACCTTGATAGATTACCCCATCTCCGACCCGATAGCGATCGCTGAGACTGCCCGCTAATCCCATCAGCACAATTTTTCCTGTAAACTTATTAAGAAATTCTAGAGATTGCCTAGAGACTGGGGAACTGTCGAGGAATTCTGGAGCGCCAAGGTTAATCGGGATAATTTGCGGGGCTAAATCGCCGATTTTCCTTAATCCTCGACGGATTGAGCTATGCTCGGCCCCCCGGGGAACAAGAATAATATCTTCAGGTGTGAGCATGAAATTTTTGAGAAAGTTTCCTAATTAGTCCATTGAGATGTTATAAATAATAATAGTGAACTAATTAGGAATAATTCTTAAGTAAATAGCCCTGCCACTGACTGGGCAATTGTCTTTCTCACCATGAAAAAGTCTGTCATTCTGCGTTTATCCGAGGTTAACAAGCGTTTTCCCGCTTCTCCTACTCTAGCTGTCGATAATATCAGTTTTAGTTTAACAGAGGGCGAAATTCTCGGATTATTGGGTCCGTCGGGCTGCGGTAAAACCACTCTGCTGCGGATGATTGCGGGATTTGAAAAACCATCTCAAGGAGTGATTGAATTGGGAGGGCGAATAGTTGCCGACGAAAAAACCTTTATTCCCCCGGAAAAACGCAATACAGGCATGGTTTTTCAGGATTACGCTCTTTTTCCCCATTTAACCATCGCCGAAAATATCGCCTTTGGGTTAAAAAATTCTGGGGAGAAATTATCGAGCAGAGCTATTAACGCGAGGGTGGCGGAAACTTTGGATTTAGTCGGACTGCAAGGACTAGAAAAACGTTATCCCCATCAGCTATCGGGAGGACAACAGCAAAGAGTCGCCCTCGCCCGCGCTTTAGCCCCAAAACCCTCTTTAATCCTCTTAGATGAACCTTTAAGTAATCTCGATGTGCAGGTCCGGCAACGCTTACGACACGAGATCCGTCATATCCTGAAAGCGACTGGTATCTCGGCCATTTTTGTCACCCACGACCGGGAGGAAGCAATGGTGATCAGTGACACAATTGCGGTCATTTGTCAAGGAAAATTAGAACAAATTAACAATCCCGAAGCAATTTATAGTCATCCGGCCTCGCGATTCGTGGCCGAGTTTGTCACCCAAGCTAACTTTCTCCCCGCTAGACGGAAGGGGGAACAATGGCAAACCGAGATAGGACTCTGGGAAATTGCCGATGGTCAAGATTTGGACAAAGGGGAATTGATGTTGAGAGAGGAAGATGTCAAAATTAAACCGGATGAGACGGGAGATCTGGTTATTTGCGATCGCCAATTTTTAGGGCGGGAATACCGTTATTGTCTGCTAACGGCCACCGGCAGCCAAATCCACGCTAGAACAACGATTAACACCCAATTAGACATCGGTACAAAGGTAAAACTATCGATTATTCCCGATAGCGTCCGTGTATTTGCCGACTGATAACTGATACTAAATCCTGTTTAAGGGGTGTGGGGTGTGGGGTGTGGGGAGCTTTTTCAGTAAAAAGGCAGCTCCGAGCTTATCGCTTAATACTATTGACTGATAACTTACCCACTGATATAGCGTTTTCAAATAAGACATGAAAAAGCATCGTAATTGTGGAGATTAGGAAAAGTAAATAGTTTAAGGTTGATTAAAAGATTAAATATCTTCTTCATAATCCCAAAAT
>NZ_JAJTDH010000049.1:0-27021 GCF_021300285.1 Microcystis sp. 49638_E5
TAAGAATAGGCTTTTTCCATGTCTCACATTTTAGCATATATTTTGTAAATGCGCTAATATTTAACAGTAAAGCCGTCGTAGAACGACGGGGTTTCAGACCCAAATTTTCGATGAGGCCTCCCATGAATAGGATAGATGCTCCCAACCTCTTGACTATTATTTATGTCCTGGTGGATGACTGGTATCAAGAACAGGGATATCGCTTGACTCCCATGCTGCCTGGACCTGAGCCTAGTTTCAGAGATAGTGAAATGTTGACCTTTTGGTTTATTCCCCGAACGCTCCCGCAGTAGAATCCGTATTGCAGTTCATTCAAGGCAACAATATCCTAGCCGACAAGGGGTTTATTGGTAAGTAGTCGTGCAAAATTAATTTCCTAGTAAAGATAGGCAAAAGGCAAGAGGCAAAAGGCAAGAGGGGGTTAGATATGTGTAATTAGGGTCTGCTGAATAAATCTAAAAACCTTGTTGGATAAGACTTTTAGACTTGTTTTTACTCAAAAAGTGCCAGCCGTTGCGGGGATCGGGGGGAAAATTCAGGTACTTTTTCCCTGAAAATTAGGTAATTGACTGCCTCAAAATCGGTAAAACCCCACACCCCACACCCCACACCCCACACCCCACACCCTGCCCCCAGGAAAAGCTTTTTCAGCAAACCCTAATTAATTTTGCTTAGGTACTTAAATCGAAATCCGCTAGTTTTACTCGATGGCTTTCTCGGCGCGCTCCCCTATAGTATATATGTATGGGGGAAGTTCAGCTAAAACGCGGTTGAGAAGCTGGGCAACCTTGTATGTTATTAAATTATGTAATAACATGATATGTAGTAAACCTTGCCTAAAATCATGAGTAACAAACAATACAATCTAACCTGGGCTAGAATAGGCAATGCTTCAGGTTTCCGTCTGAGTGCCAGTTTTTTTAAGGATAATCCCCAATTCAAAGAAGCTAAAGGTGCTGTTGAAGTTATCAGCCCTGATACCTTATTAGTCCGCTTACAGCCTCAATCTGTAGAACAGGAGGAAGATGAACTGATGCTGAGTTTATTCTTAGATTTTCTGACCAAGCAAGCCCTATTAAATCCTGATGCTGAGTTAGAAGCTTATACGGAAGCGATGGCAGCGGTCGATGAAGAGTTGATGACAGGAGTAGAACTTGATAGTTAACGGTTGGCGAATCTACTTTATTAAAAGACTTTTTGGGCAACAACGTCGCGATTTACAAGTTGAGGTTCGTAAACTAAAAAACACCTTGCCAACAGAAGCATACCGTACTCATTCTACAGTCAAACTCTACAGGGCGATTATGGTCGCCATTAAAGAAAAAATCCCTCTCGACCCTTTTGCTTCCCATTTTGCTCTGACTGGGGCGCTCAAGCATTACGGAAGAGTCAAAAAGATGGGACTACCTGACCGTTATCGCTTATTCTTTCGGGCTATACAAACCGAGGAGTATAAAGCAATTTTTGTTTTATGGCTAGGCTGTCCTCGCAAACAAGGGGATAAAAATGATTGTTACAAAGTTTTCACAAAAATGGTTGAGCGAGGTGATTTTCCCAATTCTCTTGACGCTTTAATCCTTGATAGCCAAGAAGATTAGCTAGTGATAAGGTGGTTGAAAAAGCGATCGTAACCCACAGATACACTTTCAACTGCGCCTCCACAGAAAGATTGCGATCTAACATTAGCATGAGATCGATGATCGCACTAAGATGATATGATAGTAGTGCATTTTCCTAATTATTGATGATTAAGAGTTTTGCATCTAAGGAGACAGAGCAGGTATTCAAACGTAAATTTTCACGAAAATTACCTCAAGATATTCAACGAAATGCTCGGAGAAAGCTAGAAGTTTTAGACGCGGCCGAAACTTTACAGGATTTATGCATTCCTCCATCTAATCGGTTGGAAAAACTCTCAGGAGATAGAAAAAATCAGCATAGTATCCGAATTAACGATCAGTGGCGGATCTGTTTTATTTGGAAAAATGGCAACGCCTACAATGTAGAAATAGTCGATTATCATTAATTGTTACTCAATAATCATGACTGAGAAAAAATTATTAGCCCCCATTCATCCTGGTGAGATTCTGTTAGAAGAATTTCTCAAACCGATGGAAATTAGCCAAGAACGTTTGGCAGAAGATCTTAATGTACCAATAGAGCAAATCAAGGAAATTATCGAGGAAAAGCGAGGAATTACTGCCGATATTGCCTTAAGGCTTTCTCGTTATTTTGGTATGTCTGAAAGGTTCTGGATGAATCTTCAAACAAGGTATGATATTGAAGTAGAAAAAGATAGGCTCAGAGAACGTTTAGAGAAGGAAGTAAAAGTCTATGCTGCTTCACAAGCACTGTAGCATAACCGAAGAAATAGGGGAAGAATAATAATTTTAACCCCCCGTAGGGTGGATTAGCGCAGCGTAATCCACCATTACATCAATTATTGAATAACCATAGATTAGGTGCGTTACACTTCGTTAACGCACCCTACAAGAGCGGCGATCTCCTATCCCCTCCTATTGACACAAACGTTGATAAACTGTGGCCAAAGCTTGGACATCACCGACGTTACCCGGGAAAAGAACCACGGGTAAATTAGGAAAGAGGGGATGATCGGCTGCTGTACGGACCATGGAGACACCGGGGAGAATCTGACCGAGTAAACGGGCCGATTGCAGGCTTAAACCCGTACTTAAGACATCATTGGAGGTAATTCCGCCTTTACTGATTAAAAAACTGATATCACTGGGTAAACCCTTAACAATGTCCATTAACAGGGTGGAGACGGCAACCCCAAAATCAAGGCGTTTCTGCACAGAGGCAAAGGTTAACTCTTGCCGACTGGTATAGATCACGGGGGTTTGTTTATTTTTGTGAATAAGCTTGACTTTTTCCAGAGCTTGTGCTAGGAGTTGCTCTCGTTGCTCAGGACGATCGCGCAATGCCGTCACATCGATTTCGACTCCGACGGTGTTGGGTTGTTGAAGCAGTTCATCTAATTGTTGGCTAGTTTTTTTGACGTGGGAACCGACGATAATTGCCCCGGCTTCCCCCGTGGGCTTATACTTACCCATAGATTCGGGTGCGATCGGTTGAGTTCCTAAATTAGCCAAAGAAGTTAAAATACTGGCGGCACTACGGAATAAAAATTTTTTTCCCTCCCCTGCGGCGGTTAAAATATCTTCAGCAAAGCGATCGAGATCCGCTTGAGTTTCCCCATCTACCACCCCACATTGATTATTTTTGAGCTTTTGCAGTCGTTCTAAACTACCTTGACGGATATCTGCCAGTAAAAATCTCTCTACATCATCTGCTTTAATTTTACCTTTCGTTTTCTCCTCCACATAATCCGGCAGATAACTATAGTGGTAGGCAAAAACCGAATCGCGAGCAAATTCCGTCTCGTGGACGGGAGTGGGAACGCCATCGATGATTAAATAGTGAATACTATCGCGGGTGATTCTACCTCCCTCAAAAAAGGCTGGAATCAGGAAATGAGCATCAAAACCGCCCAATTCTTCGGCAATAACATCAGTTTCGATCGGATAATGCCCGCGCAGGGTAGAATCGGAACGACTAACCACCAAAAAATCCTCGATTCCCTCTTTAGTTAAGGCAGTTTTCAGGTTATGACAGACTTCTCGCGTGACAGACTTGGCTTTTTCGGGGGTTAAAGCGCGAGTATTGGTCAAAACAAAGAAAATTGGCGCATTATCTGCCAATCCCAAGCGGAGAGTATCTTCATCCCACCGCATCAATAACAGACAACTATGGACTGTTTGGGAACCTGTCGGGTCGTCATCTAAGACTATAATTTTAGGTCTATTATTACTCATATATTTTTTATCAGGATGGGAGGGACGAAGGAACCAAGAGAATCTGGTTAATAGTTTATCGGGTTCTGGTTCCCCATTAAAGTCGTCCCCTCCCTAAGCAACCGCTATCAATCTTGATCACAATCTGTCCAATATAGGATAAGCTATACCTTGATTCATACAGTGACGAAGTTGAGCGCGGGAGACTTCCCTTTGAATACGTTAATTCACCCCACTGCGGTTATCCATCCGTCGGCAAAACTTGATCCCAAGGTTAAAGTTGGTCCCTATGCTGTGATCGGGGCCCATGTGGAAATTGAAGCTGATACAATTATTGATGCCCATGTGGTCATTGAGGGTCCGACCAAAATTGGCAAGGGTAATCATATTTTTTCTGGGGCTGTTATTGGTAATGAACCACAGGATTTAAAGTATAAAGGTGGCGAAAGTAGCGTGGAAATTGGTGATAATAACCAAATTCGCGAGTTTGTCACGATTAATCGCGCCACCGATACGGGAGAAGTTACCCAAATTGGCAATAATAATTTATTAATGGCCTATGTTCACGTTGCCCATAATTGTATTTTGCAAGATAACATTATTATCGCTAATAGTGTCGCCTTGGCCGGTCATGTCCAGATCGAATCAAAAGCAGTTATCGGGGGGGTTTTAGGAGTACATCAATTTGTTCATATTGGCAAAATGGCCATGTTAGGAGGAATGAGTCGTATTGATCGCGATGTTCCCCCTTTTACTTTAGTAGAAGGCAATCCCTGTCGCGTGCGAACTCTTAATTTAGTCGGTTTACAAAGAGCCGGTTTCACCGATGAAGATCTAGCTTTACTGAAAAAAGCTTTTCGGATTATCTATCGTTCTAATATAAATCTTCAGGAGGCTTTAGAACAAGTTTCTCTCTTAACCGATAACCCCCATGTTCAACATCTCTGTCAATTTTTACAATCCTCTACCACGGGAGAAAAACGCCGCGGTTTAATTCCGGGAAAATAATTTTTTTATTGAGGAACAGGGAGTGGGGAGTGGGAATTATGAATGATGAATTATGAATTATGAATTGGGGAGCGGGAAGAAAAAGCGTTCGACAAAAGCTCACCCCGAAGTCTGTCTTCTCAATCCTGACTCCTATCTCCAGCAATCCTGTCTCCTGAATTCTTTTATTATCAAATAATTATCCAAATGCGTATATTTATTAGTACGGGTGAGGTATCGGGTGATTTACAGGCAGCGATGCTGATTGAATCCCTTTTTAAACTAGCTAAAATTCAGGAAATTGAGTTAGAAATTTTTGCTCTAGGTGGCGATCGCATGGAGTTAGCCGGAGCGAAAATGTTGGGTAAAACCACTCGACTGGCTGCCATGGGATTAATTGAATCTATCCCCTTTATTTTGCCAACTTTACAACTACAAAAACGAGCAAAAGAGTTTTTTAGAGATAATCCCCCTGATATCATTATTTTAATTGATTATGTGGGGGCAAATGTGGCGATCGGTCAATCGGCTAAAAAAATTATTCCCGATGTCCCAATAATTTATTATATTGCCCCGCAGGTGTGGATTTGGTCAGAAGAAAATATTCCCTCAGCTAAACTAAGGGCCACAGCAGAAAAGTTATTTAATACGGAAAAATTAATCGCCGTCACCGATAAATTATTGGCAATTTTTCCTGCCGAAGCTCGTTTTTTTGAAACAAAAGGTTTACCAGTAACTTGGGTGGGACATCCTTTAGTTGATCGTATGGCAAATGCTCCCAATCGCCAAGAAATGCGGCAAAAATGGGCAATAAAACCCCAAGAAACGGTGATCGCTTTGTTACCCGCTTCCCGTCAACAGGAGTTTAAATATCTCGTGCCGACGGTGTGCGCTGCTGCTAAAAAATTACAGGAAAAAATTCCCGATATTAAGTTTTTAATTCCCGTTCCCTTAGCTTTATACGAACCAAAAATGCGAGAATTAGTGGCGGAATACGGATTAAATGCGGTGATTATGGAACGAGATCAGACTTTAGAAGCGATTGCCGCAGCCGATCTGGCTGTGGCTAAGTCTGGTACAGTTAATCTCGAAATTGCTTTGTTAAATGTGCCGCAGGTGGTGGTTTACCGTTTAAGTGCAGTTACTGCTTGGATTGCCCGCAATATTATGAAGTTTTCTGTACCATTTGTCTCACCGGTAAATTTAGTTTTAATGCGAGAAATTGTTCCCGAATTATTACAAGAGGAAGCTAACCCAGAGAGAATTATGCAGGAATGTCTAGATTTATTATTAAATCAGCAACGTCGGCAAAAAATGTTAGATGAATACGCAGAAACCAAGGCCGGTTTAGGAACAGTAGGCAGTTGTGAGCGAGTGGCACAAGAGGTATTTAAAATAGGCCTTTGTTAGGGTTAGGAGCCGGTCGTCAGGAGACAGGATTCAGGACACAGGAGACAGCTTTTTTCTCCCCGCTCCCCAATTCATAATTCATAATTCATAATTCCTACACCCTACACCCCACGGCTGCATCCAACATTTGCAGAAATATCGACAATCAGCAATTATCAGTAACTCTGAAATTGGTACAAAAATATGAACAATCGCGTGTAAGCATCCCACCGAAAAGCTAATGCGCGGGGGGTTTGGGGGCGGCGCCACGCCCCCAACGGGGGGTTTGGGGGGTAGAACCCTTCTGTCCCCGTAGGCATTATCAACCCGTCCCACTACCGGCCAGAATTTATAATCTTTTAGCCAAGAAAGCGGGTAGGCTGCCTGTTGACGGGAATAGGGACGACTCCAATCATCGACAGTTAAAACTGCGGCTGTGTGGGGGGCATTTTTCAAAGGATTATCGTGGGGATCCATGCTACCATTAGCGATCGCTTGTACCTCTTGATAGATAGTTAACAAAGCTTCACAAAAACGGTCTAATTCTCCCAAAGATTCGCTTTCCGTGGGTTCCACCATCATTGTACCCGCCACGGGCCAAGAAACCGTCGGCGCGTGGAAACCGAAATCCATCAAGCGTTTTGCCACATCTTCCACCTCGATGCCGGCCTGTTTTTTCAGGGGACGTAAATCAATCACGCACTCGTGGGCAACCGTTCCCGCGCTACCCTTAAATAACACCGGATAGGCCGACTCCAGACGAAAAGCCATATAATTAGCGTTCAAAATTGCCACTTCTGTCGCTTTTTTCAAGCCAGCTGCCCCCATCATAGCGATATACATCCAAGAAATCACCAAAATGCTGGCACTACCCCAAGGCGCGGCCGAAATAGCCCCAATCGAGTCCTGATGCTTACCGTTAGCGGTTTCTGGGGATAATTTCGCCAAAACCAGGGAAATATCGGGCAGAAAAGGCACTAAATGGGATTTTACTCCGATTGGTCCCATACCCGGTCCCCCCCCACCGTGGGGAATACAGAAAGTTTTATGGAGATTCAAGTGACAGACATCAGCGCCAAAATCCGCCGGACGACATAAACCCACCTGAGCATTCATATTGGCGCCATCCATATAGACTTGACCACCGTATTGATGAATCAAGGCGCAAATTTCGCTAATTCCCTCTTCAAAAACGCCGTGAGTGGAAGGATACGTTACCATCAAAGCCGCTAGATTATCCTGATGCTTCTCGGCCTTAGTTTTCAGGTCATCAATATCAATATTGCCCCGAGAATCGCAATTAACCGCCACTACTTTCATACCACACATAACGGCGCTGGCAGGATTAGTCCCGTGAGCGGACTCAGGAATTAAGCAAATCTGACGATGACCTTGACCGCGACTTTCATGGTAGGCTCGGATCACCTGTAAACCGGCATACTCTCCCTGAGAACCGGCGTTCGGTTGTAGAGAAATGCCGTCAAACCCGGTAATTTCCCCTAACCAAGTCTCTAACTGTTGAAAGAGAAGTTGATAGCCTTCTGCTTGGTCAATCGGGGCAAAAGGGTGTAATTTGCCGAATTCTGCCCAAGTTACTGGAATCATCTCCGCTACGGCATTGAGTTTCATCGTACAGGAACCGAGGGGAATCATGGAAGTATTTAAGGCTAGATCCTTTGTTTCCAGACGGTGCAGATATCTGAGTAATTCCGTTTCCGAGTGGTAACGATTGAACACCGGCTCGGTAAGATAGGCACTGGTACGGGTTAGATTAGCGGGTAATTCTAGACTAATTTTCTCGACTAATTCCGCCGTGGTAAAGGGTAATTCCTCGGTGGGGGCAAAAATTTGCCATAAATCCCACACATCCCTGAGACTGCTGGTTTCATCGACACTAATCCCTAAATTATTGTCATCAAAATAACGCAGATTAATCTTATGGGTTTTTGCCTTGGCAAGGATGTCCTTAACTCCCGTGGATACCGTAACTTTGAGCGTATCGAAGCGCGGTTCTTTCCCCACCTGATAACCCAACTGTTTTAAACCAGTTGCCAATAAAGCGGTTAATTTCTGCACTCTTTGGGCGATTTTCTTGATTCCTTCCGGTCCGTGATACACCGCGTACATGGAAGCAATCACCGCTAGTAACACCTGTGCGGTACAAATATTACTGGTGGCTTTATCCCGGCGGATATGTTGTTCCCTGGTTTGCAAAGCTAAACGCAGTGCGGGTTTACCCTGACTATCCTTCGATACCCCGACAATGCGCCCCGGAATACTGCGTTTATAGGCATCTTTGGTGGCAAAATAGGCGGCATGGGGACCCCCATAACCCAAGGGAACCCCAAAGCGTTGACTGCTACCCACGGCAATATCAGCCCCCAATTCGCCGGGGGGAGTCAACAGGGCTAAACTGAGAATATCGGCGGCAACGGTGACTAACGCGCCATTTTCCTGCGCTTTGGCGATAAATTCCCGATAATCATAAATTACGCCATCGGTGGCTGGATATTGTAATAATGCGCCAAAAATCGGCGTTTTAAAGTCAAAGAGACGATGATCCTCAATAATAATATCAATACCTAAAGGAATCGCTCTGGTTTTAACAACTTCAATCGTTTGGGGATGGCAACTACTGGAGATAAAGAAAGCATTGGCTTTAGTTTTACATAGTCCATAACTCATGCTCATCGCTTCCGCGGCTGCTGTTCCTTCATCGAGGAGGGAAGCGTTAGCAATTTCCAGACCGGTTAAGCTAGTGATGAGAGTTTGGAAGTTTAAGAGAGCTTCTAAGCGTCCCTGGGCGATTTCCGCTTGATAGGGAGTATAGGCGGTGTACCAACCCGGATTTTCTAAGATGTTGCGGAGAATTACCGGCGGGGTGATACAGTCATGGTAGCCCATGCCAATAAAGGAGCGAAATACCTGATTTTTTGAGGCAATAGCTTTTAATTGGGCAAGAGCGGCGTATTCACTCAAGGCAGGTGGTAGATTAAGGTTTTTTTGTAAACGAATTGCTGCGGGGACTGTTTGAGCGATTAACTCCTCCACGGTGGCAACACCCAAAACCGCCAGCATTTTCTCGATTTCCGTCTCCGTCGGTCCAATATGACGGTTAACAAAGCTATCGGTACAGTCTAGCAGGTCTTGCAGGTCAGCAGGAGCGAATTCCTCGGTTTTCTCGGCCGTAATTGACCCATTTAGCATATTAATCTCGGTTTCAACAATTACAAAAGTGCTGCGTTTCATCGCTAGGGGTGATTTTAACGCAACTTGTAAAATTTTTGTAATATTTGAAGCCAGCAAGTTAAAGCCTAAGCTAATTTGCTATCGACCTATGGACAAAATTAACTTCATACTAAATCCGGTTATTAAAAACTGATTATCTATTGCTCCTTTTGCCTATTGCCTTTTGCCTGTCCTCATAAGTAGCCTATACTCAACGGATTTAGTATCACTACTGCCTTGTCACCAAAAACCAACCGGAATCCGTGGCTCCGAGCGCCTTTAATCCTTCTAAATCAGTAGCTTCTTTGGTTTGACGATCGATAATTAGGTAGGGTTGCTTGTGACTTTGCCAATGATTGATTAATTCTTCAGTAGCAAGGGGAAAAACCCGACGACCACTATAAAAATTTAATGAGGGGCGCTCGTAGGCAAAAGCAATATAAACAGGGTGATCAGCCGGCACATATTTCTGTACTAAAATCGCCACAGGTTTGACGGGGAAATTCTCATTTAATTCCCAGATCCACAGGGGAGAATTGACAAAAATAAACAAAGAAACCAACATTCCCCAGAGTAAAACCAGGCTGAATTGTTCCGAGTGCCGAGCTAACAAAATCGCCGTTGTCACCATGGTCAGGGAAAGTGACAATAAGGTTAAAAGAATTAAGGGATGGAGAGGTTCAATAGCGGCAAAATTACCAGGGAAATAGGCTATTAAAGCTAATAAACCCGCCACAACGCCGATCATACCCAGAATAATTGACCAGATTGGATTATAGGGGCGATCGATGGGAAGATTACCCAGCTGCGCCAAGGCATAACCGGCCGCTAAAGCTAAGGCCGGATAGATCGGCAGAATATACCAAGGCAACTTGGTGGCCATTACCGAAACCACCAACAGATAAACACCCGTCCAAACTAACAGTAACTTCCCCCAACTGTAGAGATGTTCCTGACGAGCTAAACGTAAACCCCAAACCGAGAAAATTAACCACGGCCAACTATATTTAATAATTTCCAGCAGATAATACCAAAACGGTTCGCGATGATCGTCCAGATCGTCACTAACTCGCTTTAACTGTTGAACAAAAAGGGAATCGAGAAACTCCCGCTCGTAGTGCCAAAATTGGGTGCTATACCAAGCAAAAGCGGGAGTTGCTCCCAATAACCAACCCGACCAAAAATAGGCAGACGTTAATAACCGGGGGGTATCCCAGAGCAGAAAAATAAAGCCGATACCCGCCAATAATAGCCCCATAATACCCTTAGTCAGACAAAGGAGGGCAAATCCCAACCCCGCCCCCACAGACCAGCGTAAATCGCGTCGTGAGCGCAGTAAACCAACAAACATCAGCATTTCAAAACACAATACCGCTCCATCCAACATGGCTAAACGGCCATGGCGCACCACCGGCAAAAGAGTTAAATAGATCAAGGCCGACAGTAAAGCTGGCAAACGAGCGGGAAAAATTTCTCGACCGAGAAGGTAGAGGAGCGGCACCGATAAAGCTGTAAAAAAAGCGGGAATTAGTCTAGTATTGGCCTCATTAATGCCCCCGAAATGGTAGGTTAGACCAATTAAACTATGAATCAACGGCGGTTTATTCAGGTAGGGATCACCCCAAAAACTGGGAAATAACCAGCGCAATTGTTCCAGTGGGGTTTGGCTAATTTCCTTGGCCACCTGAGCGATGGTCGCTTCATCCCAATCCCGCAAGGGTAAATTACCTAATCCCACTAGATAGATAATTAAGGCCGCTATTAATAATCCCAGTAAACACAGAAATTCTTTAAAATTTTCTCTCTGACGCAATTTATAACTAGAATATCCCCAAGTAAATTTTTGACGGTTCATAAGCTAGGGCAGTAAACAGTTAACTGATTATGTATTGGTATAATGGCGAATTAATCGAGAATGAGCGAATCAGTCTGGGTATTGATGATATTGGGCTGCTTTATGGAGCCACACTCTTTACTACCCTGCGTATCTATCAACAAAGCTTAGATCATCCCCTAACCCATTGGCAAGAGCATCTCGAACGTTTGCACTCTAGTTTACAAGTTTTCCGCTGGTCCACTCCCGATTGGCGGCGAATTCGCCAAGGAGCCGAAGAATTATCCCTATTCTATCCTGTTCTGAGAGTTACAATTTTTCCCGATGGTAGGGAGTGGATTAAAGGCAGATTTCTCCCGGAAGATTTAAACATTAGACAAGAGCGGGGAATTATTGGGTGGGTAACAGATAATCCCGCTTGGCAACGCGTTTTAGGAGAACATAAAACTGGTAATTATTTAACCCCTTGGTTAGCGTCACAAACGGCTCAAAAAAAAGGAGCAAAAGAAGCGATATTAGTTGATCGAGTCGGGAATTGGTTAGAAACTAGCACCGGCAATTTATGGGGATGGAAAGATAATTGCTGGTACAGTCCCCTGCTGACTGCTGATATTTTACCCGGGATCGGGCGCTCGGCTTTGATCGGCTGGTTAAAAAAACAAAATATTTCCCTGCAAGAAAATCTCTGGACTCCCGAATTTGTCGGGACTTTACAAGGGATTGCCTATAGTAATTCCCTGGTAGAAATTATCCCTTTTAATTCTATTCTTGGCTGGGATATAGAGATAAATACAGCTATTTATAGAGAAATTTTACCAGATTTACAGCAATATTTTTCCAGTCAATTATAGAATAAATAGGGTTTGCTGAATAAATCTAAAAACCTTATCCAACAAGGTTTTTAGACTTTTTTTCCCTCAAAAAGTGCCGACCATGGGAGTGATTGGGGGGAAAATTCAGGGACTTTTTCCCTGAAAATTAGGTAATTTACCACCTGAAAATGGGTAAAACCCTACACCCTACACCCCACACCCCACACCCTACCCCCACGAAAAACTTTTTGCCGCAAACCCTAAATAAGGGTGTGTTACTAGAGGCTAACACACCTAAAATCTGGAAATAATACCGCTCAAGCTTTAAAATTCTCGCTCGGAATTAGCCTCACTATCGCGCTTAGAACCGAGTAAATCTAATTGATCGACGAGAATCACTGGTTTAGAGCGAGCTAATCCCGTGTTTTTATCATTCCAGGTATCCATTTTTAAAGAACCCTTAATCCCGATTAAACCGCCTTTTTTCACATAATTAGCGGCCACCTCCGCCGTTTTGCCCCAAATTTCCAGATCGAACCAATCCGGCTGATCGCTATTTTTCGAGCGACGATTAACCGCTAAAGTTAAAGTACATAAAACCTTACCCGACTCGAAATACTTGGTTTCCGGATCTCTCCCCGCTCGTCCCACCAAATGAACCAGATTTAAACTCATGGTCTTAAATCCTCAATTTAGTACAATAGTATGTTTATTTTAGCCCGAAACCTTGAACTTGACCGGTGGGCAGCCAGAAAATTAGGCCAAAGACCTGGGTAAATCTGGAGAGAAAGAAGCGATAATTAACTAGACTTGAGAAACAAAACCTAATAAAATCCAAGTCGATTCGATCGAAAGTCTAGCTATAGCAACGTTTTATTGATCAGAACAGGAGTGAAAACAAGTGGTGGGTTTTTTTAGAGGACTAGGCTTATCAAGGGACATAGGTATAGACTTGGGTACAGCAAACACCCTCGTCTATGTATCAGGGAAAGGCATCGTTTTAGAGGAACCATCGGTAGTGGCGATCGATCAAGATCGTAACCCGGTCGCCGTCGGGGAGGAGGCCAAAAAAATGCTCGGTCGCACTCCGGGCCATGTCACCGCTCTGCGACCCCTGCGCGATGGGGTAATCGCCGATTTTTACAGTTGCGAGATCATGTTAGCGGAATTTATCAAACGAGCGCTCGATGGCACGATTGGCAATCCCCGCATGGTAATCGGTGTTCCCAGTGGCATTACCGGCGTAGAAAGACGTGCGGTGGTGGATGCGGCCAAAAATGCCGGCTCGCGAGAAGTGGGGTTAATTGATGAACCCGTTGCCGCGGCCTTGGGTGCCGGTTTACCCGTCTCGGAAGCGACGGGAAATATGATCATCGATATCGGTGGCGGCACCACGGAAGTGGCCATTCTCAGTCTTGATGGGACTGTGATCAGCGAATCGGTGCGCGTCGCTGGGGATGAACTGACGGACTCAATTATCGCCTATCTAAAAAAAGTCCATAACCTGATTATTGGGGAACGTACGGCCGAAGATATTAAAATTCGCCTTGGTTCGGCTTATCCCTCCCCCGGAGATGAATTTCCTCCTCTGGAAGTGCGGGGATTGCATCTCATGTCCGGTTTACCCCGCACCGTGACGATCAAAGCGGAAGAAGTGCGGGAAAGTATGGATGAACCACTTTCCGTGATCGTTGATGCGATCAAACGTACCCTAGAAAAAACTCCCCCCGAATTAGCGGCCGATATTATCGATCGCGGCATTATGTTAGCGGGAGGGGGTGCTTTATTACGGGGACTCGATCTCCTAGTCAGTCACGAAACCGGTATCGTTACCCATGTCGCTGAAGATCCCCTGCGCTGTGTTGTCAAAGGCACGGGAGAAGTGTTAAAAAATCAGAAACTCTTTGAGCGGATCGTGAATGAAACAACTCGCAATGTCTAAAGGTCACTAGGATCGGTTAGCCGTTAGCTATCAACAGCGGAAAAATACACGGATTCTCACTCTACACAGCCAAGAGGTTTAAAATCGCTCATGTATTCAGCACGACGAAAATGGACACAGCAGGGATGGCGGCTTTTTCTGCTCGCTGCCGCTTTGGGGGGAGCTTGGTACATTCGCACTTATCAAAGTGGGGCGATTTTAGAATTGTATGGTTTATTAACCCGCCCTTTTCAGGGAGAGGAAACTAATCTGCAAGAGCAACTTCTGGCCGATCAACGGGTGCGAGAATTACAAAATCGTTTAAGTGAAGTCGAATATCAAAATCAACAATTAAAAAAACAGCTTGGTTATTATCAAACCCAGAAAAAACCCCTGATTTCTGCCCCAATTATTGGCCGCAGCGCCGATGATTGGTGGCAACAGGTGATTATCGGTCGCGGTAGCGCCGATGGTGTGCCAGTGGGTGCTTCGGTGACGGGAATTGGCGGTTTAGTGGGACGGATTACGGAAGTTACTCCCCACACCAGCAAAGTTTTATTGATCAGTAATTCCCAAAGTCGCATCGGAGCAACGGTGAACCGTAGTCGGGCCATGGGTTTGATTCAAGGTCAGGATTCCCAAGTCGCCACCCTGCGCTTTTTTGAAAAAGCTCCCGATGTGAAACCGGGAGATGTGGTGACAACTTCGGCTTTTAGTAGCCTTTTTTCGCCAGGGTTGCCCATCGGTCGCATAATTTCCCTTAATTTACAGGAAAATCCCGCCCCCACCGCCAAAATTGAATTTACCGCCACCGTGGACAATCTCGAATGGGTCTTCGTTCACCCGCAACCCCAGCAGTGAGAGGGGGAATTATGCTGAAATTAAGCCGTTTATCAGCCCGTTCTCGTTTTATCCTGAATATTTTAGTCACTATCGCTTCACTGCTTCTCTGTACCTTTCTTTCCTTAATGCGGCTGCCCGGTATGGAGATTTTAGGCATCTCTCCCAATTGGTTACTGATTTGGTTGGTTAGTTGGAGTCTCAATCGCTCTTGTCTCGATAGTGTGGTGGCCGGATTAGCGATCGGTGCTATTCAAGATAGTTTAACCTCTAATTATCCTTCCCATCTCATGGTTTTTGGTCTCATCGGTTTCCTCACTTCCCGTTTACACCGACAACGTTATGTTAAAGAAGAATTGATCGCCGTGGTCCTAATTGTCTTTGTTATGACTTTAATCGCCGATGGTGCGATCGCTTTTCAATACTATCTACAAGGAGGCAAAAATCTCGCTGATCTTTGGCTCGATTATCAACGCATTGGCCTCACTTCTGCTCTGCTTAGTAGTCTCTGGACTCCCCTCCTCTATTACCCTCTCCAGCAATGGTGGCGACAATTTAGCGATCTTTAAAGAGATAGGAGTCGGTCGTCGGGAAATTATTTTTATTTATTCTCCCTGCTCCCCTCTCCCCACTTCATAATTCATAATTCATAATTCATAATTCCCACTCCCTCACCCACTCAACTAACATGAAATACAAACAAAAACTTAGTCAATTTTTTCATAATCTCGCTAATAAATTAGAGAACTCCCAGCAACCCCCTAAAGTCGATCCTATCGACTCCGAATCTGCTCCCGTTGCGGGGGAAAAGCCAGTAGAAGCGGCTTCCGAAGAAAAAAAGGTTAATTTAGTCTCCCGAACCAGTAGTAAGGCTCTAGAGACGTTAAAACCCTTAAAGAACAAATTTACTACCCTGATCGACAATTCCCCCTTACCGCAATGGCGACAACATCCCCGCTTTGGGTTGTACTTGGGATTGGGATTAGGCGTAACTGGGGGCATTTTGGGGGTAGGTTGGGGCATTTATCGCCTTGAAAGCTCTTTACCGCAAAATATCGCCGATATAGAAACATATACTCGTCCAGGCACCCTAACCATTCAAGCCGCTAATGGGGAAATCCTCAAGCAAAATGGCCCTAGCACTTACGAAACCGTGAAAATTGCCCAAGTTCCCCCACTGGTACAGGAGGCCTTTATCGCTAGTGAAGACCGCCGTTTTCGCCAACACGGGGGAGTTGATGGCCAGGGTATTGCTCGCGCTCTCTTTTCTAACCTGAGAGCCGGGGGAGTGGTGGAAGGAGGCAGCACCATCACCCAACAATTGGCCCGAATTGTCTTTTTATCCCAAGAAAGGAGCTTCGACCGCAAATTACGCGAAATGCGTATCGCTCAGAAAATAGAAGATAAATATACAAAAGACCAGATTTTAGAGCGTTATTTCCACCTAGTTTATCTCGGTTCCGGGGCCTACGGTCTGGCCGATGCCGCTTGGTTATATTTCAGTAAACCTGTCGATAAATTAACTCTAGCCGAAGCTGCCACCCTTGCTGGCATTGTTCCCGCTCCTAGTCTCTATTCTCCCCTCGAAAACCCTAAATCTGCCCTAGAACGGCGTAATATCGTCCTCAAAACTATGGCCGAGGTGGGATTTATTACTAACGCTCAAGCCGAACTGGCGATCGCATCTCCCCTAGGCATTAAAACCAGTCCCCTAAAACGTCTGCAACGGCAAGCGGCCTATTTTACCGATTATGTGGAAAAAGAACTGCCGCAACTGGTTCCCACTAAAACCCTAGAAGCGGGGGGATTGGTGGTAAAAACTACCCTTAATCCTCGTTGGCAAAGCGAAGCGGAGGAAGTGGTAGAAAGAGCGGTTTCTCGTTATGGCCAGTGGCAGAACTTCCAACAGGCGGCTTTAGTGGCAATTGACCCCAAAAATGGGCAAATTAAGGCTATGGTCGGGGGAATTGACCACGATAAGAATCAATTCAATCGGGTCACACAAGCAAAACGTCAGCCGGGATCTACTTTTAAACCTTTTGTCTATGCGGCGGCGATTGCGGCGGGGAAATCCCCCTATTCTAATTATAAAGATGCTCAGTATGTGGTGGATGGTTATAAACCGGAAAACTACGGTGATAGGTATAGCGGCCGCGAGGTGTCCATGCGCGATGCTTTGACTTCTTCCCTGAATGTGGTGGCAGTTCAGGTGTTAGTAGCTGTGGGTTGGAATCCGGTGATTAAATTAGCTCAAGATATGGGGATCCAGTCGAAACTTTTACCCACTTATTCTTTGGCTTTGGGTGCTTCGGAAGTCAATCTTTTAGAATTGACCAGCGCCTACGGCACTTTTGCTAATAATGGTGTGCATCAACCAGTTTACGGTATTAATCAGGTACTCGATCGCAATGGTAAGGTAATTTATCAAGCCAATTTTAAACCGAAAACTGCTCTGAATAAAAACACGGCAGCGACGATGACTTGGATGCTGCAGGATGTGGTTAATTCGGGAACGGGAACCCCCGCACAAATTGGTCGTCCGGTAGCAGGAAAAACCGGCACTTCTGATAAAGCTCGCGACCTTTGGTTTGTCGGTTATATTCCCCAATTAGTCACGGGAATTTGGCTCGGTAATGACAATAATAAACCCACCAATGGAGCCAGTACCATGTCCGCTTGGATGTGGCGACAATTTATGTTAGAAGCAATCAAGGATATTCCCTATCAAGGTTTCCCAGAACCGAATTTAGGCAAACGTCCGGTGACATTAAAAGCGGAACCCATTAAACCCCGACGTACCTACTTTACCCAAACTACTAACAATCGTTTAGCCAGCAGCGATGAGGGTTCCCCCACCGAAGGACCTATCCGCAGACGGCGACGGGTTCGGGTAAGTCGTGAGCAAACTATCGTCCGTTCTAATACTAGCGAACCCAGCCAACGCCGTTCTAGTCGTCGGCGTACTAGGACTGCTCCTACCAGCGCCGCTGCTCCTCGTCCTGAAAATACGGCCCCCGCAGCAGCTGAACCGATTACCGTTCCCGTCACTGTGGCAGCTCCCGACACTCGTTCGGTTCCCCTACCGGTAACTCCTCCCCCCGATGTGACTCCTCCTGCACCCCCGGCAGAAAGACGCTGAATCGGCAAAAAAAACCGCAGGATTGGCGGGGGTTTTCTTTCCCAAACTGCTCGGTAAAATCTTGGAAACCCATCGGATTTTTGGCACCGCTATAATACTAAATCCGTTGAGTATAGGCTACATATCAGGAGAGGCACTCATGCAAGGGGAGTGACTCTTAAATTATTACAGATGCGTCAGCGGCCGTCCCTACCCCAACGGGGGGTTTGGGTAGGGTTGATTCATGAATCAACCCTACTATCAATCAACCCTACTATCAATCAACCCTACTATCAATCAACCCTACTATCAATCAACCCTACTATCAATCAACCCTACTATCAATCAACCCTAGGGGTTTGGGGGGTAGAACCCCCCAAAGGCTTGGATTGAGTGATAAAATCGGAAGTAATACTAAATCCGTTGAGTATAGGCTACATATCAGGAGAGGCACTCATGCAAAAGGGGGAATAAATAATCAGTTTTTAATAACTGGATTTAGTAGAATAACTTAAAAGCTTGTTTAATGCCGATGACCAGTCTTATTTCCCCCGCTACCATCTCCTCAACTCGTTTAAGTCTCAGCTATCAAGTGGCTATGTCGGAACCGACTTCACACCTCTTTGAAGTCACTCTACAAATTACCGGTTGGCAAGCTCCGATTTTAAACCTAAAAATGCCGGTTTGGACTCCCGGTTCCTATCTGGTGCGGGAATACTCCCGTTTAGTCCAAGATTTTCAAGCTGTTAACCTCAACAGTCGCAAAGTTGCTAAAAATCACTGGCAGATTGACACTGGTAATAGTTCCGAAATAACGGTCAAATATCGCGTTTTTGCCCACGATTTAACCGTCAGAACCAACCATCTCGATGATACTCACGGTTACTTCAACGGGGCTGCTTTATTTTTCTATATCCCCGATTATCAAAAACATCCCCTCACCCTGACAATTATCCCCCCCCATGGCGATTGGCGCGTTACCACTGCCTTAAAATCTTTACCCGGACAGAAAAACACCTTTCACGTTCCCGATTTCGATACCCTGGTGGACAGTCCTGTGGAAGTGGGGATTCATCAGTTATACGATTTTGTCGTCGAGGGAAAACCCCATCAATTAGCTATCTGGGGACGGGGAAACGCCAATCCTAGTCAAATTATCGCCGATACGACTAAAATTATTCAAACCGAGTCCGCTATGTTCGGTGGACTCCCTTATGATAATTATCTCTTTTTGCTACATCTTTCGGCGGCTGGTTACGGGGGACTAGAACATAAAAATTCCTGTACCCTTAACTATGCGCGTTTGGGATTGCGAGATAAGGATAAATATAATCGTTTTCTGCAATTAGTCGCCCATGAGTTCTTTCATCTCTGGAATATCAAGCGTATTCGCCCAAAAGCTTTAGAAAGCTTCGATTATGACGCAGAAAATTATACTTCTTCCCTCTGGTTTGCCGAAGGAACCACCAGTTATTACGATATGATAATCCCTCTACGGGCGGGAATATACGATAGTAAGACTTTTTTAGAGCTTTTAAGCAAAGAAATCACCCGTTATCTCAATATACCCGGTCGTCTTGTCCAACCTCTAGGCGAATCGAGTTTCGATGCTTGGATAAAACTCTACCGACGGGATAGCAATAGCGATAATAGTCAAATTTCCTACTATCTCAAGGGGGAATTATTGTCGCTGCTTCTCGATTTACTAATTCGCACCCACACCGATAACCGTCGTTCCCTCGATGATGTTTTACGCTCGATGTGGCAACATTTCGGTAAAGAGGAGATTGGTTATACCGATGGGGAGTTGCAGGCAATTCTCGAATCGGCTGCGGGAGTGGATTTAAGCGACTTCTACCAGCGTTATATCGACGGTTTGGCAGAATTACCCTTTAATCAATATCTTGAACCTTTTGGACTCTATCTGCGGGGGGTTGACAATGGGGAGACGATACCTTATCTGGGAATGCGGGTACAGAGTGAAGCGGGTAAAGAAATAATTAAATTTGTCGAGATGGGTTCCCCTTGCCAAAAAGCGGGAATTAATGCTGATGATGAATTATTGGCTATCGATGGATTGCGGGTGACGGCGGAACAGTTAAACGGAAGATTAAAAGACTACCGCGCAGGTGATATTATTCAGATAACAGTCTTTCATCTCGATGAATTGCGAACCCTTGCTGTTCAACTGGCTGCCCCGCAGACGATTCGCTATGAAATTATCAGGGTAGAAAATCCTTCTAATAGCCAGAAACAAAATTTTTCCGCATGGGTAAATCCCGTTTAGTTCTTGGTTAAATCAACAAAAAAATGTCTATTACCGCCGAAATTCCTTTCCTTCCTCTCGCCTATTTTGAGAATAAATTTATCCCTTTTACTGAGGCAAAATTATCCGTTGCTACCCACGCACTACACTACGGAACTGCCGCTTTTGGGGGTTTACGAGGTACTCCCGACCCTAGCAATCCGGGACAGATATTATTGTTTAGATTAGAACGTCATTGTCAGCGTTTAAGTCAAAGCGCTAAGTTTCTTAATTACGAGATTACTGCCGATAAAATCTATCAAATAATTATCGATTTTGTTAAAAAGAATCAGTGTAATCGACCTTTTTATATTCGTCCCCTTGTCTATAGTTCGGGGTTGGGAATTGCACCGCGATTGCATGGTATCGAGAAGGATTTTCTAGTCTATGGTCTAGAAATGGATGACTATTTAGCAGCCGATGGGGTTAATTGCCGGATTAGTTCTTGGTATCGTCAAGAGGATAGAAGTTTCCCGTTGCGAGGTAAAATTAGCGCCGCTTATATCACTTCTGCTTTAGCAAAAACGGAAGCGGTAGAATCGGGGTTTGATGAGGCAATTTTAATGAATTCTCAGGGTAAAGTCTGTGAAGCGACGGGAATGAATATTTTTATCATCAGAAATGGTCAGCTAATTACTCCTAGTTTTGACCAAGATATCCTAGAGGGTATTACTAGAGATAGTGTTTTAACTATCGCGCGGGATTTGGGGATTCCAGTTATTGAAAGACCCGTAGATAAGACGGAGTTATTTATCGCTGATGAGGTGTTTTTAAGTGGCACTGCGGCGAAAATTACTCCGATTAAAAAGATTGAAACTTTTTCTTTACCTGCGGCTAAACCGATTACTTATCAGTTAAAAGAAAAGTTAAGTTCTATCGTTCTCAATCAGGAACCAAAGTATCAAGATTGGATTACTCAAGTTCCTTTATAGTTAGAGAAATTTACTTGATTTTTCCTTGAGATGCGTCAAATAATGGCGCATCTCAAGGAACCCTGAAATAAAGAGAATTTATCTATTTTTCGGTTTGGCTCCTTCCTGTATATAGGTTATAGTTTTATTAGGATTAATCTTCAGGATGAGTTTATTATCTCTTGCTATTTTTTGTCTTTGATTATCGCTTTCTTGCTGATTTTGATTACTATCGGTTGTATTTTTCATAGTAGAGCAAATAACTATGATTATACCTTAAACTCTATCAAAGTTGTCAAGAATAGTATTAATCAACTAAATACAAAAATTACTTTGATTCTGACTATTAGTTTATTGGTATTTTGGTTAATTGTGGCTAAGATTTACCTGCTTATATAGTTTCCCTTGACTCTAACCAATCTCTTTATGCTTGGGTGAAGCTGTCCTGCATTTAAACTATGTCTTGGAAATTTTATTACCAATGCTCAAACTCTCAAACTAGGGATGAATTTCTGGTATCGCTGGTCACTGAAATAGGTACAATAAACATTAGCTCGTTTTCATAGAGAACTTAAATGACGCAAAATAATCCCCTAGAGTTGATTGAGAAGTTAGAAACAGGAATCCCCGGCTTTGATTTTCTTTCGGAAGGGGGATTACCGAAAGGAAGAGCAACTTTGATAGCGGGGACGGCAGGAAGTGCTAAAACGGTCTTTGCCTGTCAATTTCTCGCAGAAGGCATCAAAAATGGAGAAAATGGCGTTTTTGTCACCTTCGAGGAGCCACCCCAAGCACTAAGAAAAAATATGGGTGGTTTTGGTTGGAATATCCGGCAGTGGGAGGAGAATCGCCAATGGGCCTTTGTTGATGCTTCCCCCCAACCAGAAGAAAAGCCGATGGTGACGGGAGAATACGACCTAGGCGCATTAATCGCTCGCATTGAGTTTGCTATCCGCAAAAATAAAGCCAAACGGGTGTCTATGGATTCTTTAGGCGCAATTTTTAGCCATTTAAGTGATAGCGCTCAAGTGAGAAGTGATCTTTTTCGTCTGGCAACCGCTTTGCGAGAATTGGAAGTAACAGCGATTATGACCGCGGAAAGAACCCAAGAATACGGCGAAATCAGTCGTTATGGGGTGGAGGAGTTTGTGGCCGATAATGTGGTGATTTTACGCAACGTTTTAACCGATGAGAAAAGAAGAAGGACGATCGAAATTTTAAAATATCGGGGAACCGATCACCAAAAAGGAGAATTTCCTTTTACAATTATTCCCAATAAAGGGGCCGTGATTATTCCTTTGTCAGCTATTGAATTAGAACAAAAATCCTCTAATATTCGTATTACTTCCGGCAGCCTCGAACTCGATAGAATGTGTGGGGGTGGTTTCTTCCGCGATTCGGTTATTTTGGTTTCGGGAGCCACAGGAACAGGAAAAACCCTGATGGTGACAGAATTTATGGCCGGGGGAGTAACCAATGGGGAAAGATGTTTAATTTTTGCCTTCGAGGAAAGTCGCGAACAGTTATTTAGAAATGCTACCGGTTGGGGGGTGGATTATGACCGCATGGAAAAGGAAGGTAAATTAAAGGTAGTCTGCCGTTATCCCGAAACTACGGGTTTAGAAAATCATTTAATTATGATGAAGGAAATTATCGAGGAGTTTCAACCTAATCGAGTGGCAGTAGATAGTTTATCTGCTTTAGAAAGGGTTTCTAATCTGAAAGGATTTCGGGAATTTATTATCGGTTTGACTTCTTTTATTAAGCAAAAAGAGGTGGGAGGATTATTTACTTCCACCACTCCCACTTTATTAGGAGGTTCCTCGATTACAGAAGCGCATATTTCTACAATTACCGATTCAATTATTCTGCTGCGTTATGTGGAAATGTATGGAGAAATGCGCCGCGGTATCACTGTTTTAAAAATGCGCGGTTCTATGCACGATAAGGATATTCGTGAGTTTTCGATCGATCATCAAGGTATGCACATCGGCCAACCTTTCCGCAATGTTACCGGAATTCTGGCCGGAACTCCTATGTACACAGCACAAACAGAAGTAGAACGTTTGAGTGGATTATTTGAGGATCGTAGTTAAAATATAGCGGCATTTGCTAATCGCGCGTCGGTGGTTAGCTTTTTTCTCCCTATCTCCTTCTTGCTTTCTTGATATGTCTAAAAACTTTTGCTTTATTTTTCTAGGTCTTTTACTGATAAATAATCTACATTTATCAGCCTTGGCAGAAACAGTTTTACAAAGAATTGCTCGCACGGGAGAATTAAAAGCGGCAGCCAGAAAAGATGCTGTTCCCTTTAGTTATATCGATGAGAAAACGGGACAATGGACAGGTTACGGAGTGGAATTAATGCGCTTAGTCCAACGTCGATTAGCACAAGAATTAGGTAAACCGATTACAATAACCTTTACAGAAGCGACGACTAATAATCGTTTTCAGCAAGTGGAACAGGGACAAGTAGATTTATCCTGTAATGCGGCAACAATTACGGAAGAAAGACTAGAAAAGGTTAATTTTTCTATTCCCTATTTTATGACAGGAGCGCAATTTTTAACTAAAAGGGAAAATGTTGATAAAATAGATATTAATAACACTTTAGCGGCAGTTGCGATCGCCTATATTCCCCACACCACCACCGATAGTATTATTCGTTATATCTATCCTCTGGCTAATTGGCAAGCTGTCAGCGATCGAAGTGAAGCAGTGGCAAAATTACAAAGGGGAGAAGTAAAAGCAGTGGTTAGTGATGGAATTCTTCTACTGGGGGAAATCGTTAAACAAGGACAGGATCCGCGACAATTTGTGCTACTACCCAGTCAACCGATTACCACCGAACTTTATGGCTGTATTTTACCCAAAAACGATCCCGAATGGAAAAAATTTGTTGATACTGTCGTCGGCAGCAATGATAACCAGAAACTTCGAGAACAATGGTTTAATTTAGAAGAAAGTTCTTTCCCCTATAGGATTCTCAATCAACCCTAAAAATAGACTGTGATTGCTGAAAATTAAAAGTAAGTAAATTCTGGTTTTTTTCCACTTTTCCTTGTCACTTTTTCCTGAAAAACTATGTCTTTTGTCGGTTTACATATTCACAGTGATTATAGCTTACTTGATGGTGCTTCCCAATTACCGGCACTAATTGATCGAGCGATCGAATTAGGACAACCAGCGATCGCTTTAACCGATCATGGAGTCATGTATGGTGCGATCGAATTAATTAAAATCTGCCGTAATAAGGGAATAAAACCAATTATTGGCAACGAAATGTATGTAGTAAATGGCGATATTGAAGTCAATCTTCGCCACCGAAAATATCATCAAGTTGTTTTAGCCAAAAACACACAAGGCTATAAAAATCTGGTTAAATTAACTACTATTTCTAATCTGAAAGGTATTCAAGGTAAAGGCATTTTTGCTCGTCCTTGTATCAATAAAGAGTTACTCCAACAATACCACGAAGGATTGATAGTTACCAGTGCTTGCTTGGGTGGAGAGATTCCTCAAGCGATTTTAGCTAATAACAGGAAACTGGCTAAGGAAACTGCTAAATGGTATAAAAAACTTTTTGGTGATGATTTTTATTTAGAAATTCAAGACCACGGTTCTAAAGAAGATCGGATTGTCAATGTAGAAATAGTTAAAATTGCTAAAGAATTAGGAATTAAAGTAGTTGCTACTAACGATTCTCACTTTATTTCCTGTTACGATGTAGAGGCACACGATGCCTTGCTTTGTATTCAAACTGCCAAGTTAATTACTGAAGACAAACGCCTCCGTTATAGTGGCACAGAATACTTAAAATCTGCTGATGAAATGCGCTTACTTTTCCGTGATCATCTGCCAGAAGATGTGATTGAAGAAGCGATTAATAACACCTTAGAAGTAGCAGAAAAAGTCGAACCTTATAACATATTTAATGAACCGAGACTCCCTAATTATCCAGTTCCTGCGGGACATACTGCTGATAGTTATGTAGAAGAAATTGCTTGGTTAGGATTACTAGAAAGATTAAAATGTCCTTCTCGTCACGAGATTGAACCTGTTTACAAAGAAAGGCTTGAATACGAATTAAAAATGCTACAGAAAATGGGATTTTCTACCTATTTTCTCGTCGTTTGGGACTATATAAAATATGCTAGAGATCATGATATTCCCGTCGGTCCAGGACGCGGTTCGGCGGCGGGTTCTTTGGTAGCATATTCTTTAAAAATAACCAATATTGATCCCGTTCATCACGGTTTATTATTTGAGCGTTTTCTCAATCCTGAACGGAAATCTATGCCTGATATTGATACGGATTTCTGTATCGAGAGACGGGATGAAATGATCCAATACGTTACGGAAAAATACGGGGAGGCTAATGTTGCTCAAATCATTACTTTTAACCGTATGACATCAAAAGCTGTTTTAAAAGATGTGGCGCGGGTGTTAGATATTCCCTATGCCGAATCGGATAAAATGGCGAAAATGATTCCCGTTTCTCGCGGTAAACCCACACCTTTAAAAGTGATGATTTCCGATGAAACTCCCGAACCGGCATTTAAAGAAAGATACGATACGGAACCCCATGTGCGTCATTGGTTAGATATGGCAATTCGTATCGAAGGTACTAACAAAACCTTCGGAGTTCATGCCGCGGGAGTCGTCATTTCTTCCCAGCCTTTAGATGAAGTGGTTCCCCTCCAGAAAAATAATGATGGGGCGGTAATTACCCAATATTTCATGGAGGATTTAGAATCATTGGGATTGTTAAAAATGGACTTTTTAGGGTTAAGAAATTTAACCACTTTGAAAAAAACCGCCGATTTAGTTAAACAAAATCAGGGTATATATATCGATCTCGATCAATTGCCTTTAGATGAAAGAAAAGCCCTGCAAATTCGGGCTAAAGGGGAACATAAAAAACTACCTCCCGATATTCTCAAAACCCATGAATTACTAGAAGAAGGGGATTTAGAAGGTATTTTCCAGTTAGAATCATCGGGAATGAAACAGATCGTTAAAGAGTTAAAACCATCGGGTATTGAGGACATATCTTCAATCTTAGCACTCTATCGCCCCGGACCTTTAGATGCGGGATTAATTCCTCTCTTTATTGGCAGAAAACACGGTAGAGAACCCATTCGTTATGATCATCCCTTATTGGAACCAATTCTTAAGGAAACCTACGCAGTTTTAGTCTATCAAGAACAGATTATGAAAATGGCGCAGGATTTAGCGGGTTATTCCCTGGGAGAAGCGGATCTATTGCGTCGGGCAATGGGTAAGAAAAAAGCCTCCGAAATGCAGAAACAAAGGGAGATGTTTATCGATGGTGCTGCTAAAAATGGCGTGGAAAAAAGAATCGCTGAAAATCTCTTTGAACAGATGGTAAATTTTGCCGAATATTGTCTAGGAGGTGAGACGTTAATTTTAACTGAGGAATACGGATTATTACCAATTGCTAAAATTGTCAGCGAAGAAATTAACTGCACTGTTTATAGTGTAGATAAAAATGGTTTTGTTTATAGTCAACCAATCTCTCAATGGCACGAGCGAGGTTTACAAGAAGTCTTTGAATACACCCTAGAAAATGGGCAAACTATCCAAGCAACCAAAGATCATAAATTTATGACTAGCGACGGAGAAATGTTAGCCATAGATACAATATTTGAGCGAGGTTTAGATTTAAAATCCTCTGATTTTTCCTAAAAACCAAACCCCCCAATCTTGTCGGATTGAGGGGTAGGAAAGAATAATCCTGGCATCGAGCTATTGTCCCGGTCGGCAACCCGACAAGTATCTTGGCCACGGTGAAGTTTCACAACCGAGTTCGGGATGGAATCGGAGTGGTGCCATCACGT
>NZ_JAJTDH010000050.1:0-26513 GCF_021300285.1 Microcystis sp. 49638_E5
TAGGATAAGTTATAACTTAAAAATTAATCAACAACTAAAGCTTATGCTTGTAGCTAAGTGAAATCATTGATTAAGAGACCTGTACTTTTCAATGACTTTTTCAGCAAGCCCTAAGTAAAACTTATCTAATAATTACGAAAGGTTCCAATTAATCTTAAACCCTACTAGGGATTGAAACGGGTTTATAGGCCCACATATTAAAGCCGTTGGGTTCCAATTAATCTTAAACCCTACTAGGGATTGAAACAAAGCTTGTAAATTTCCTTGCTTATTCAATCCTAGTTCCAATTAATCTTAAACCCTACTAGGGATTGAAACAACCTGATAACTCTAGTCGGTTTTTTCTATCCCCTGTTCCAATTAATCTTAAACCCTACTAGGGATTGAAACTTTCTGCTATTCCTTCATAGCCTAATTCATCCTCGTTCCAATTAATCTTAAACCCTACTAGGGATTGAAACGATGAAAATGGGAAAGCTTTAGAAGTGTCTATTAGTTCCAATTAATCTTAAACCCTACTAGGGATTGAAACCATTTGGGAAGGCTTTTGATGCTGACAACCGAGTAATGTTCCAATTAATCTTAAACCCTACTAGGGATTGAAACAATAGACAGTGCAATTTCTGCTTTTTTAATCAAAGGTTCCAATTAATCTTAAACCCTACTAGGGATTGAAACTAGTATCTCGATTCTGTAGGGGGATTCTTCTTCTTGTTCCAATTAATCTTAAACCCTACTAGGGATTGAAACTAATAGTTTCTATATTGACTTTTCAAAATGACTGTTCCAATTAATCTTAAACCCTACTAGGGATTGAAACTAACACTCAGGATAGAGTGCCATATCTCCCGCAGGGTTCCAATTAATCTTAAACCCTACTAGGGATTGAAACTTGGCTGGAGAAATGGGAGCAAAGCAAGGGAAAACGAAGTTCCAATTAATCTTAAACCCTACTAGGGATTGAAACTCGCCGGTTGTCATCATAAATTAAAAGGGTATTCAAGTTCCAATTAATCTTAAACCCTACTAGGGATTGAAACTTTTGATAGACCGAAACCGTTGATAATATTGGTCTTGTTCCAATTAATCTTAAACCCTACTAGGGATTGAAACAAACCAGTTTATCAGCCTCAAAATAGCTCGAAAACAGTTCCAATTAATCTTAAACCCTACTAGGGATTGAAACTTATCTGGGATTGACCGGGGAACATTGAAGGGTATTGTTCCAATTAATCTTAAACCCTACTAGGGATTGAAACTAATCGCCCGGACACTGAAAACCTTCAACCGGGTGTTCCAATTAATCTTAAACCCTACTAGGGATTGAAACTCGATGCTAAGACAGACTCCCGGCGCTCGCTAATTTGTTCCAATTAATCTTAAACCCTACTAGGGATTGAAACTCAACGAACATTATACTATGTTTTTAGGAACATAGTTCCAATTAATCTTAAACCCTACTAGGGATTGAAACAAAGAATAAGGAGGAGGTGGGGAGGCAGGAACGGCAGGTTCCAATTAATCTTAAACCCTACTAGGGATTGAAACCTACAAGTTCTATTGATTCTCTTGTTAGTTCTCTTGTTCCAATTAATCTTAAACCCTACTAGGGATTGAAACTGAGCGATTAGCTGGACTGCTTCCTGGAATATTTAGGGTTCCAATTAATCTTAAACCCTACTAGGGATTGAAACAGCAGCTTGGATTATTGGGGGGGGAAATAGTCTGGGTTCCAATTAATCTTAAACCCTACTAGGGATTGAAACCCCTCATTGTCGTAGGTATTAAATTCTAGTACCGACTCATGTTCCAATTAATCTTAAACCCTACTAGGGATTGAAACTTTTTTCAATCCGGCGATATGCCCTAATGTAGGGTGTTCCAATTAATCTTAAACCCTACTAGGGATTGAAACAATGAATTGGAACGATTTGACTCTGAGTTAAAAAGTTCCAATTAATCTTAAACCCTACTAGGGATTGAAACGACCACCACCACCCGACGGCTGAGTACCTAGTTCCAATTAATCTTAAACCCTACTAGGGATTGAAACTTTTCCCCAGCAATGCTAGAGATTACTTATAAGTAGTCGTGCAAAATTAATTTCCTAGTGAAGATAGGCAAGAGGCAAGGGGCAAGAGGCAAGAGGTGGTTAGATATGTGTAATTAATTTTGCTTAGGTACTTACTCGTTCCAATTAATCTTAAACCCTATTAGGGATTGAAACCGACTATATTATTACTTTTACTCCTGAGAGATTAAAGTTCCAATTAATCTGAAAACCTATTAGGGATTGAAACTCTACAGTAGAATCTAAGACTAGCATAAATTTGCGTTCCAATTAATCTTAAACCCTATTAGGGATTGAAACAACATGATTGATGATCAAGTAATTAGGATGAATTGGTTCCAATTAATCTTAAACCCTATTAGGGATTGAAATCATCGCCCATTTATCCGCGTCCGGCGATACCAGGTTCCAATTAATCTTAAACCCTATTAGGGATTGAAACATAATGGTTGTATTCCTAATTTAATTAATCTGTAAAGTTCCAATTAATCTTAAACCCTATTAGGGATTGAAACAAATCAGGGTACAGGGTGCGAAGCTTCTCAAGGTATTGTTCCAATTAATCTTAAACCCTATTAGGGATTGAAACGAAGTTACGCCGGATACTCCCGGACCCAATCGCGTTCCAATTAATCTTAAACCCTATTAGGGATTGAAACAGACCTAATTAATGATGCTACGGCTTACCTAGCGGGTTCCAATTAATCTTAAACCCTATTAGGGATTGAAACATATGGGATGATAACCCAGAATATATTTTTGACCGTTCCAATTAATCTTAAACCCTATTAGGGATTGAAACTGCTTGCATACTATGCAAGTCTTTTTCCTGATACAGTTCCAATTAATCTTAAACCCTATTAGGGATTGAAACTTGGCTTTATCAGTACATATTGCATAGCCTTGTTTTCCCGTGTTCCAATTAATCTTAAACCCTATTAGGGATTGAAACTTGAAAATCCTCACCCGACAACCACCGAATCGGGGTTCCAATTAATCTTAAACCCTATTAGGGATTGAAACTTTTAGCGTCCGTGACTTGGTAAAACTAAAACTTGTTCCAATTAATCTTAAACCCTATTAGGGATTGAAACATAGCTATGAACTGGTTTAACCGGCACGGGATCGGTTCCAATTAATCTTAAACCCTATTAGGGATTGAAACGCCGTGAGCTGCCAAAGGCTTAAGAAATCAGCAGCCGTTCCAATTAATCTTAAACCCTATTAGGGATTGAAACGCACGGCAGCGCAAGGTATTAGAGGAGATTCGAGTTCCAATTAATCTTAAACCCTATTAGGGATTGAAACTATTTTTGAGATTTAAGCTGATTAAAGTGGAAAAGTTCCAATTAATCTTAAACCCTATTAGGGATTGAAACCACCAGTAGGCTGCCAGTAATACTCGCTAGTGTTGTTCCAATTAATCTTAAACCCTATTAGGGATTGAAACGGTCCGCTCGGATTTATCAAGCCCATAAAGCAGGGTTCCAATTAATCTTAAACCCTATTAGGGATTGAAACAACAGGTTAATGTAGGAGATATAAACCTGTTAACGAGTTCCAATTAATCTTAAACCCTATTAGGGATTGAAACGCTCCCTACGAAACCACACACGCCCGGATACCAGTTCCAATTAATCTTAAACCCTATTAGGGATTGAAACGGGATTGGCCATCTTTTACTGATGCTCCGTGGTCTCGTTCCAATTAATCTTAAACCCTATTAGGGATTGAAACACTTTTATTTTTTCTATCGCCTATTAAGATAAAAGTTCCAATTAATCTTAAACCCTATTAGGGATTGAAACACTTTTTCGCCATTATCACGCCGAACCGCGTCGAGTTCCAATTAATCTTAAACCCTATTAGGGATTGAAACCACTTCTCGCGCTTCAGAAAGCGATCGGACAAGTTCCAATTAATCTTAAACCCTATTAGGGATTGAAACGCTTGCGGACTTTGGCGCGCCTCTGGGGTCCGGGTTCCAATTAATCTTAAACCCTATTAGGGATTGAAACACTTTTTCGCCATTATCACGCCGAACCGCGTCGAGTTCCAATTAATCTTAAACCCTATTAGGGATTGAAACTTATCTTCCATAGTTCCCCCCCCCCTTAAAAGATGTTCCAATTAATCTTAAACCCTATTAGGGATTGAAACAAGGTTATCGGGGTCTTTATTTAGGAATAACGCGTTCCAATTAATCTTAAACCCTATTAGGGATTGAAACTATTAAGGCTATCTTCCAAATCTTCCAGATACTCGTTCCAATTAATCTTAAACCCTATTAGGGATTGAAACATCGAGAACCCTATTAGGGATTGAAACTTTTTCCCAATACTGATTGACCCATCCCGCTCGTGTTCCAATTAATCTTAAACCCTATTAGGGATTGAAACTGAGTAAGCACCGGAATCAAACCCATCCAGCCATGTTCCAATTAATCTTAAACCCTATTAGGGATTGAAACTCTTATGATTCACTCAATCGATGGATTAAACAAGGTTCCAATTAATCTTAAACCCTATTAGGGATTGAAACTTTATATCGCTGTGTGAACTGTGGAATATTCTCCAAGGTTCCAATTAATCTTAAACCCTATTAGGGATTGAAACTAGGGCGGCAAGCTCTGAATTGGTGATAGAATCTGTTCCAATTAATCTTAAACCCTATTAGGGATTGAAACATTCTTTGATGATTTATATCTCAATATCACCATGTTCCAATTAATCTTAAACCCTATTAGGGATTGAAACTATTCTACCGTCTAGGCACTGAGAGATAAAATCATATGTTCCAATTAATCTTAAACCCTATTAGGGATTGAAACAAGGGAACTATGACGACTTAACTTCTGTACCCTGTTCCAATTAATCTTAAACCCTATTAGGGATTGAAACAAAAGCTAGAGATTTTTTTAATGCTTTAATTTTTGGTTCCAATTAATCTGGCTCTTCGTTACTTGGTATGGTTCGATAGGGGGGCATAAATCGACTAAATCCTTATCTGGCAAGAGATTTAATTGATTAGTTCGCTCTAGATCAAAAACAATTGACAAAAATCAACCATTAATCTTAAACCCTATTAGGGATTGAAACGATCCCCCCTAGCCTCAATTCTTACCCCTATTTTTGTTCCAATTAATCTTAAACCCTATTAGGGATTGAAACAGGGTGCGATCGATTCTGCAGCCCAGGCGATCGGTGTTCCAATTAATCTTAAACCCTACTAGGGATTGAAACCGCCCTTTTTTTACCATGAAAGGAAAATTTTTAGAGTTCCAATTAATCTTAAACCCTACTAGGGATTGAAACTTGTCCCGTCCAGAATTCCTGCTTAGAATTAAAAGTTCCAATTAATCTTAAACCCTATTAGGGATTGAAACAGTGTGCCACTAAGGGTACCGTTGGTACCCTGTACCGTTCCAATTAATCTTAAACCCTATTAGGGATTGAAACATGGGACGGCGCTCAAGCTTTAATCGAGTATCTGGTTCCAATTAATCTTAAACCCTATTAGGGATTGAAACATAAAGTAAATTCTCGGAGGTGAAAGGATTATCGGTTCCAATTAATCTTAAACCCTATTAGGGATTGAAACTATTAAGGCTATCTTCCAAATCTTCCAGATACTCGTTCCAATTAATCTTAAACCCTATTAGGGATTGAAACATCGAGACGTTCCAATTAATCTTAAACCCTATTAGGGATTGAAACTTTTTCCCAATACTGATTGACCCATCCCGCTCGTGTTCCAATTAATCTTAAACCCTATTAGGGATTGAAACTAGCTTCTAAAGCTTCAATCCTTGATAATAGTTCGTTCCAATTAATCTTAAACCCTATTAGGGATTGAAACCAACTATCATCATCCCAACTTAAGATGGGATGATTGTTCCAATTAATCTTAAACCCTATTAGGGATTGAAACCACGGGAATTGTCGCAGGGTAGAGATAATTTGTTTGTTCCAATTAATCTTAAACCCTATTAGGGATTGAAACAGTGACAGTTTCAAGCAGTCAGTAGAGGACGGAAGTTCCAATTAATCTTAAACCCTATTAGGGATTGAAACTCTGGAGAAATAATGCTCGGTTCGACCGCGTACCGTTCCAATTAATCTTAAACCCTATTAGGGATTGAAACTTTATACACATCTTTGATCCGTAGTTCTAAAGTTTCAGGTTCCAATTAATCTTAAACCCTACTAGGGATTGAAACGATTTTAGGCAGTGGCTATATTGCTATCTGCACAGTTCCAATTAATCTTAAACCCTATTAGGGATTGAAACATCACCCGATCCGATACTTCCATTGACAATTAAAGTTCCAATTAATCTTAAACCCTACTAGGGATTGAAACTTTATCAGATGAAGATGTCAGTATTAAACCAGAAGTTCCAATTAATCTTAAACCCTACTAGGGATTGAAACATCATCGCTATTTTGCCTATAAAGTGGAGGCAGAGTGTGGGGTGTGAGGTGTGGGGTGTAGGGTTTTACCGATAAGAGCCAAAGATAAGTAGTCGTGCAAAATTAATTTCCTAGTGAAGATAGGCAAGAGGCAAGGGGCAAGAGGCAAGAGGTGGTTAGATATGTGTAATTAATTTTGCTTAGGTACTTATTATCCAACAAGGTTTTTAGATTTATTCAGCAGACCCTATTGATCTTTTAATTAAAAATGCTTCCATACCCAAAGCTTTTGCCCCTTGGTAATCCTCTTTTTTACTATCGCCAATATGCCAAGCTTGTGCCGAGGGACAATCATGTTTTTGCAGGGCGATTTGAAAAATTTCAGCATCGGGTTTAGCTGCTCCTGCCTGAGAAGAAATCGTGATCGATCGAAAAAAATACTCTAAGCCTAATTCTGCCAAAACTTGGTAGATACGACTATCAAAATTAGAAATAATGCCCAACTCGATCCCCTGAATCTGCCAGAGTCTTAAAGCGGGAATGACATCCTCGTACAGGACCCAAGGCTCGGCCGTGGCAAAATGATGATAAAGTTCGCCAAAAAAAGCCTCAAAATCGGGAAATCGTTCCAGATAACCTAAATCATTAAAAACTGCCCCAGTCAGCGATCGCCACCAGCGATACTCTAACTGAGGAATTTGTGCCGGTTCAACCTTAGGAAAAGCTAGGGGGGGAGAAGTGGGGAAAATAGCCAAGAAAGACCGTTCTAGAGGCTCGGCCGCCACCTGTACCCCAAAATCCGCCGCTATTTGACTATAAATTGCTCCGACACTGCCTTTTACTCCAAAAAGAGTCCCCACAGCATCGAGAAAAATAACTTGCGGTTTCTGCATGAGAGTTTTGTCTATAACCGTCGAATTGAGGTTTTTAGGGTCGGCCCTTTAGGGGGCCTAACACACCTAACAATTGCTCATTTTAAAGGATTATGGCGTAAATTCTCGGATCGCTTGCCAAACTCTTAATGCCTCTGCCACCGTCCATGCTTGGGCAAAAGCACCCCTAGGGGTAAAAGGGGCATTACCATCGAAAATTTCACTTAAATTACCGATACAGCTATCCTGAAGATGGTCGATCATCGGTGTTAAAAAACTCTCAGCTAGAATGGGATCGCGATAGACTTTCAGATGGGCCTCGATAAATGCCCCTAATAACCATCCCCAGACTGTCCCCTGATGGTAGGCACTATCTCTTTTTAAGCGATCGCCACTGTAAACGCCACGGTAATCAGGATGATCCACATCTAGCGATCGCAAACCGCGAGAAGTCAACAATTTTAAAGCACAAATATCGACAATAGCCTTTTTCTGTGGGGAATTTAATAACTCCTCCACCGACAAAGACACGGCAAAAAGTTGATTCGGTCGTAAACTGGCATCATTACCCTTGTCCGTATCCAAAACATCGTAACAATACCCCAGAGAATCATCCCAGAAGCGAGAAAACCCTTTTAAGGTCATTTTTCTCATTTTTTCGTAATCAGTGGCATCCATGCCCAAATAATGGGCAAATTGAACCATTATTTTTAGGGCATTGAACCAAAGGGCATTAATTTCTACGGGTTTGCCGATGCGGGGAGTAATCACCAGATCATCAACTTTGGCATCCATCCAAGTCAATTGTACTCCCGCTTCGCCGGCATAGATCAAACCATCGTCATCTAGGTGAATATTGTAGCGAGTACCGCGACGAAACCAAGCGATCACTTCCTTTAAAGCGGGATAAATAGTTCTGAGAAACTCAAAATCTTGGCTTTGGTTAAAATAGGAACGAATGGCTTCAAAATACCAAAGAATAGCATCGACAGCGTTATATTCGGGCATTTCTCCCCCATCGGGCAGTAAATTCGGCAATAAACCCCGGTCTAGATAACGGGAAAAAGTTAGTAAAATCTGACGGGCGATCGCAGGTCGGACTGTAGTCAAAGTTAATCCTCTTAGGGAGATCATCGTATCGCGACCCCAATCACCAAACCAAGGATAACCCGCGATGATCGTTTTGCCGTCCGGTTGATCCAGGAGAGGACGACTAACGATAAACTGGTCGGCAGCGAGGGTAAGTTGTTGAATCCATTCGGGCTGCTGGGGATTAATCAGACTATTCTCGTAGCGATAGCGAGACTCTAGAGAAGATTGACCGTCTAAATTCGGATCGGGACGGGTACTAGCGGCAATTGTCACCGATTCTCCTAGTTTGAGAGTAGCCGAAAAACTAGCCCCATGGAGATGATTTTCCCGATCGATTAAACCACGATAACGTTCCACGGCCAAATCAAAGCGATAATACCAGATATGAGCGGGAAAAACCTGTCCCTGACTGATTAATAGATAAAAAGGTACAGCATGGTTATATGCAATCACCCTCACTCCTTTTTCCAGAGGACTAATAGCCATTTGCCAGTTAAAACTCTGGGTATTGCCGTGAAAATCACGATAATTGACAAAAGCAGTCAGATTGAGAGTTAGGGGAGAATTGCCACGACGGTAGGTATAGTGAGTATAGGTGGTATTTTCTCCCTGTTCCATCCAAATGCGCTTTTCTAGTAAGGCATCCCCGCAGGTAAAAGTCCAGACGGGAATTGTGCCTTCCAGATGAAAACTTTCGATATTAATATAGCCTTGCGGTTCGATCGTAGCACCTAACCAGCGATTGCTGGCCAGATGATAAATTTTCTGGTTATATTGTACCGATTCATCGATTTTAGTCACAAGAAGCGTTCTTTTCGTCGGTGGAGCCAAAGCAGCGATCAACAGGCCATGATAACAGCGAGTTAGCAATCCGGCCACAGTTCCCGCAGCAAAACCCCCAATACCATTAGTGACTAACCATTCCCGCTTTTCAGCCACCGGGAGACAATTACAGATATCTCGACCGAAACGGAGCTTGACCATGGGCTTCCCAATTCCTAGTAATTTTGTTATAATTGAAAATTGTGTCTTTATATCTATAGAGTAACTCTATCTTAAGGAGGAAAATCGGCAGTGAGTAAACGTACTTTAGAAGGAACCACGCGCAAACAGAAGCGCACTTCCGGATTTAGAGCGAGAATGCGTAGCGTCAACGGACGCAAAGTAATTAAAGCTCGTCGGAAAAGAGGGCGCTATCGTTTAAGTGTTTAGGTTATTCTGGGAACCGACTAATTTTCGTGGGACTACCCCAAGTTCATCGCTTAAAACATCGACAGGATTTTCAAGCTGTCTATGGAAAAGGGAGGCGTTATCACGGTTCCCACTTAACCTTAATTAGTTTAGAGGATTCTTGCCCAGATGCCCCCGGCCCCAGTCGTTTTGGTATCTCGATTAGCAAGAAAGTTAGTAAAAAAGCGGTGGTTCGTAATCGACTAAAACGGCAAATGCGAGCGGTAATTCGGCAGTTATTGCCAGAAATAGCGGCAGGATGGCGAGGGATAATCATTATCCGTCCCGAGGCGATCGAGTGCAATTATGAACATTTTTTGCGAGAATTAAAGCAGTTGTTAGTGAAGGCCAATATAATTCATGGGCATTAAAGAAGAAACTTTTTATGAAGGGGGTCCGCACATCGGCGACCTAATCATCAATATACTGCTAGGATTTACGGTGATTTGTTTACCTTTGACCGTTGGGGCAGTAGTACGGGCAATCTGGTTAAGATATAAGATAACTGATCGGCGGATTTCGATCACCGGGGGTTGGATGGGACGCGATCGCACGGATATTATCTATTCAGAAGTGGCAAAAGTGGCAAAAATGCCGAGAGGAATTGGTGTTTGGGGGGATATTGTCGTAACTCTCAAGGATAGAAGTCGTTTAGAAATGCGCGCGATGCCGAAATTCCGGGAAATTCATGACTATATTGCCGAAAGAGTCGCCGATAAAACCGGTCGTCCCCTAGAATCGATCATCAGTCAATAAAACAAAATAATCGATCGCCGCGATTCGATAAATTAGATTTGTCAAAGTGAACCCCCATTAAACGAGAAGGCATAGATTAAACCCATGGATTTTGGAGTCGGATTTATTTCCACAAATATCATGTTGCCAATCCTAGATTTTTTCTTTCGGATTGTGCATAGTTACGGTTTCGCCATCATTGCTTTAACGCTAGTGGTGAGATTTGCCGTCTTTCCCCTCAGCGCCGGCCAGATTCGCAATATGAGAAAAATGCGAATCACTCAACCCTTGATGAAGGAAAGACAGGCAGAAATTCAACAACGCTACAAAAATGACCCCCAAAAACAACAGGAGGAAATGGGCAAATTAATGCAGGAGTTGGGCAATCCCCTAGCCGGTTGTTTACCCCTGTTATTACAAATGCCGATTCTTTTGGCTTTATTTGCGACGCTGCGGGGTTCCCCTTTCTCGGATATTAACTATACCGTCGATTTACAAGTGCTGCCAAGCGAACAAATCGCCCTCGTGCAGCGCCAACCCTATGCCACCAAACCCCAAAACGTCTATATTGACGAGTCTCTCCACTATCCCATTACCGCTTTTTTACCCCAAGGCAATAAAATCGCCCCGGGAGAACAGGTAAAAATCGACCTGCAAAACGACCAGGGCAAGTCTTTGGGGCAATTAGCCACGGAAGCACCCGAAAATAACCTAAAACCCACCTACGAGGTGGTTAAAGGTCAAGAACTGGTGCAAGTTAATGAAGACGGTTCCATCGTCGCTTTAGCCCCCGGAGATGCCAGTATTAAAGTTATCGTGCCGGGGATTGCCGCTAATACGGGTTTTCTCTTTATTGAGGCCCTGGGAAGAATTGGGGCAACCGGTGCGAATGGTGAAATTCACTGGGATATCTTGGCGATGGTGATCGCTTTCGGTATTAGTATCTATGTTAACCAAGAGTTATCCGGTGCCGGCGCACCTTCGGGGGGGGCAGCTCAACAACAGCAAACGGTGAATAAAATCACCCCGATAATTTTTAGTATGATGTTCCTGTTTTTCCCCTTACCGGCCGGGGTATTGATGTATATCTTAACCGCGAACATCTTCCAAACTATTCAAACGGTGATTTTGATGCGGGAACCGTTACCAGAAAACCTGCAAAAATTGGTAGCGGAACAGGAAAAAACGGAAAAAACCCGCGATGCTCTCCCCTTTGAAAAACGTTCTAGCAAGAAAAAGGAAAAAACATCGTAATGAGTATATGGGAGCAAAATAGCGAGAAAGCTAAACAATGGCTGGAAAAACTGCTAAAGTTGATGGCCATGCCCGCAGATGTCCAGATTGGTGTGCAGGAATTGGGAACTGGACCTTCCTCCTGTTGGTTAATTATTGATAGCAGTCAATTGAGTCCCCAACAACTGGAACTTCTCCTCGCTAACAAGGGTGAGGGACTCGATGCGATTCAATCCCTAGCTAATACGATTCTGAATATTGGTGTCGAGTCGGCAGAACATCAGTTCTATATTGTCGAAATCAATGGCTATCGTCAACAAAGACAGGCAGAACTTTTCGACTGGGTTAATCAAGCGGCAACGCAAGTGCGGCAAACAGGACAGGAAATAGAATTAAAAGCCCTATCTTCGGCGGAACGTCGCCAAATCCATGCCTTTTTTCAGGAAGAAAACGATTTAACCACGGAAAGTCGCGGCGTGGAACCCGATCGCCGGTTAGTAATTCGTTTAAAATAAGACCAAAGGGTGGGGTAAAACCTGCCCTCTTTTTTATTTTAGGCTTTAGTCTTCTTGCTCACTCTAAAATTGAGTTGAGAATTACCACAGCCATGGAGATATAAAATCAGAAAATACGACCACCTCGACGGTTGGGAGCTAAACCACGATTACTGGGTGTAAAGCAGTAGGCATCGCGATTGATTCGTCGAATATTCTCTTGTAAAAATCGATCACAATTGCCCTCTGGAACGATAATTGTTTGATAGAGCGATTTTCCCGATAGATTACTATAGTAAGGAATCCAAAGAATACCCAGATTTTGAAATCCATATTTGAAGTGTAGTTCTTCCCCGCGTTTCTTTGCTTCCTGTTCGGTCTTCCAAGCTGACTCGGCAATTACTCGCAGACCTTCAAAATCGGCACTGTGCCAGTCAAGACGTGGAGCAGCGAAAACCTCACCGAAAAATGTACTCGAAAATGCCATGGAGATCATCAATAAAGTGATTTCTTTTCTGATATTCACCAAAAATTGATAACTGAAATATTTTTTATTTTAACCTCAGTTCGAGATAAGCCGAAACCCTAATTTTACCGTAGCCAGTCAGCCCTATTCTTTCCTGAAAGTCATGGCAAAATCTGCTTAACCCGAACTGACCCTAAATAGGTCAAGAGAGAAAAAGTCTCTGAGCGGGGATGGGGGATAGGGGATAGCGGGGGAATACAGACCCTACCGGCTAATACCTAACCCTCAAACCAGTTTAATCCCCATCGGGATTTTAGACCGATTCCTGGGATGGAATGGAAGTGGCTTCGGACTGATCAGCGTTAGGATCCGCCTCTTTGGGGGCGGCCACTTTTACCAAAGCATGACGCAAAACCTGTTCTCCGAGAGTGTATCCCCGCACTAACTGCTCCACCACTGTGCCTTCGGGATGTTCATCGGTGTACTGCCGCATCATCGCTTCGTGGTAGCTGGGATCAAAGGGTTGACCTTCCGGACGCATGGGGGAAACGCCTAAACGCTTGAGACTGTCCACTAAGGTTTTATAGACCCCTTGGTAACTCTTGTGAATACCCATCTCGCCATCATTAGCCGGTTTAATTTGAGTACGGGCGCGCTCAAAATTATCCACCACGTCAAGAATTTCCATCAGGGTTTTGCCCTTGGTTTTTGTTTCCAGTTCCTCTTTTTCTTTCTCTGTGCGTTTGCGAAAATTGTCGAACTCGGCCGCTAGACTGATATAGCGTTTCTTATAAGCATCAACCTGTTGGGTTTGCTCCTCTAACTGCTGCTTGAGAGTGTCGATTTCCTCTTGTAGAAAATCGATAGTCATTCCGCCTACGAGGGAAAATTCCTCGCTAGAGGCGGCCTTGTCCGTCACCGTTTTGGCCTCATCGGTGACACTGGTTTCTGATTCGTTGGCAAGAGATTCAGGGGAATTAGAAAAGGATTCTTGGTTTTCTTCGAAAATTGCTGAGGTATTTGGTTCTGCACTCATGGTATACAATTATAGTGGGGAATTTGGCAATATATGACCATTTACTGCTAATTTTGGTCTTTAAGTACCAGCTAATAATCAAGGTTTAACCCTTAATGTAACATTTTGTGGACAATATCCGTAACTAGATATATAGTAGGTTTCATCAGAATGAGGTATGGGCAAGGGGCTTAAACCCCTTGTTGGCAAAACTTGTCGATACCTCAGTAACGTGAAAAGCACGATAGGCAGCCCGGATAAATAATCAGTGATCTAGAAAAATTTTTGCTAAAATGCAATTTTCTCAGTAAAATTGGAAAGATTAAAGGGTAGTGGAGAGGTTAGGAATCGTCTATGACATTTTCTTCCAAGAAAACCCGTGCTGTTGCCCTACGCAATTACTTTTCCCCCTTTGGTAACAAGTTGGTGCAGTCGGGCTATATCGGTGCCGAGCAAATGCAACAGGCCCTAGTGGAAACACGGAAATCGGGAGGATCGTTAGTAGAAATATTACAAAAACTAACCGGGCGACCTTTGCCCCCAGATTTACAGCGACAGTATAAGAAAAACCAGTTATTTGAACTAAAAATTCTCTACGGAGTCGAATCTATCGACCCCGAATTGAGCGATGTGGATGGACTGGAAATAGCCAGACTGATCGATTCTTTGATTCCGATCGATCTTTGTCGTCGCTATCGTCTCATCCCCCTGCGTCGAATCGAAGGAGAGCCGGCTTCAATTTTGATAGCGATGGTCGATCCCGACAACCTAGAGGCTACGGACGATATTAATCGTATCCTCCGCCCCAGGGAGTTAAGTTTACAGCGTTTAGTGATTACCAGCGAAGATTATGAAAGATTACTGGAAAAATTCCACTGGGCCCAACCGGAACTAGAAAGGGAAAAAGCCAGACTCGAAAAAGAAAAAGAACTGGAAAAACTCTCGGATATCACCGATATTGTCGCCAGTATTGAGGTGGTCTCTGGTGCTGACGATGAAGTGGCCGATGATCTCGGAGAAGGAGACGCTAATCAAGCCCCCGTCATCAACCTGGTCAATAAAATTCTAGCTAAAGCCCTACAGGAAGGGACTTCCGATATTCACATCGAACCCCAAGAAGAATTCCTGAAAATTCGCTTTCGCAAAGATGGAGTTCTTCATCAAGCTTTTGATCCACTGCCGAAAAGAATTACCCCGGCGGTTACAGCCCGTTTTAAAATCATGGCCGAACTCGATATCGCCGAACGTCGTCTTCCCCAAGATGGTAAAATTCGGCGGATTTATCAAGGGCGGAAAGTGGATTTTCGGGTTAATACCCTGCCCAGTCGCTACGGGGAAAAAGTCTGTTTACGGATTCTCGATAACTCGTCTACCCAGTTGGGTTTAGATAAACTAATCACCGATCAAAAGACCCTGCAAATCGTCCGAGACTTGGCCAGTCATCCCTTTGGTCTGTTGCTGGTGACGGGCCCCACCGGTTCGGGGAAATCCACCACTTTATACTCGGTGTTAGCGGAAAGAAATCACCCTGGGGTCAATATCAGTACCGCCGAAGATCCGATCGAATATTCTCTACCAGGCATCACCCAGGTGCAGGTAATTCGCGAAAAAGGCATGGATTTCGCCTCGATTCTGCGGGCATTCATGCGACAAGACCCGGATGTGATTCTGGTGGGAGAAACTAGGGACAAGGAAACGGCTAAAACAGCGATCGAGGCCGCCTTAACTGGTCACTTGGTCTTAACTACCCTACACACCAACGATGCCGCAGGTGCGATCGCTCGTCTCGATGAGATGGGGGTTGAAACGTTTATGATCTCTGGTTCTCTGTTGGGAGTTTTGGCCCAGCGTCTGATGCGGCGCGTCTGTACCGAGTGTCGAGTCGCCTATCACCCCACCCAAGAGGAATTGGCCCGTTTTGGTCTTTCCGCCGCCAATGAACAGGAAGTGACCTTTTATAGGGCTAATACCCTGACCATAGAGGAAATTCAACAGGCGCGAAGAGAGGGCAATCTCTGCGTCAAGTGCAACGGCAGCGGTTATAAAGGTCGCATCGGTGTCTATGAGGTAATGCAGAATAGTGAACGACTACAGCAATTAATTAACCAAGGGGCAACCACCGATCGCATTAAGGAGGCGGCCGTCGATGAGGGCATGGTGACACTCCTAGCCTACAGTTTAAATCTGGTGCGCGAGGGTTACACCACCCTCGAAGAAGTGGAACGGGTGACATTTAGCGATTCTGGTCTGGAAGCGGAATTAAAAGCTAAACGGAAAAGCGGTTTAATCTGTAGTGGTTGTCGCGCCGAACTACAACCAGAATGGCTCGATTGTCCCTATTGTATGAGACCGCGATTTAGTGGTTAAGACAGTTTTTCAGTGATCAGTGATCAGGGAACTCCGGAACAGGCAAAAGTATTATGAATTTGTCTCCTGACGGAAAAGAGGGTGTAGGGTGTGGGGTGTGGGGTGTAGGGAAAGAAACCTCTTTCACCTGTGGGGGTGAAAATTTTTTCATCGGGACTGGCTCCTATCCCCTTTTCAGTTTTCACTTTATAGATAGATGGAGTTTAACTTATGGACTTAATGATCGAAGATTTAATGGAACAATTGGTCGAGATGGGCGGTTCCGATATGCACATTCAGTCCCGTGCGCCGGTCTATTTTCGCATTAGTGGCAAACTCACCCCGATTAATGAAGAATCTTTAACCCCGCAAGATTGTCAGAAATTGATTTTTAGTATGCTCAATAATAGTCAAATAAAAGAGTTAGAGCAGAATTGGGAATTAGACTGTTCATACGGGGTGAAAGGATTAGCAAGATTTAGGATCAATGTTTATAAAGAAAGGGGAGCTTATGCAGCTTGTTTACGCGCTTTGTCCTCTAAAATTCCTAACTTTGAACAATTAAATTTACCAGAAGTAGTCCGAGAATTATCGGAAAGACCGAGGGGATTAATTCTCGTAACTGGACAAACAGGTTCAGGTAAAACTACCACTTTAGCATCAATTTTAGACTTAATTAATCGGACTAGGTCTGAACACATTTTAACTGTAGAAGACCCAATTGAATATGTTTTTCCTAATATAAAAAGCCTGTTTCACCAACGACAAAAAGGAGAAGATACCAAGAGTTTTGCTAACGCATTAAAAGCAGCTTTACGCGAAGATCCTGATATTATCCTTGTGGGAGAAATGCGGGATTTAGAAACAATTAGTTTGGCAATTACGGCGGCGGAAACCGGTCACTTAGTCTTCGGAACCCTACATACTAGCTCGGCAGCGGGAACAGTCGATCGGATTATTGACGTTTTCCCCGCTAACCAACAGTCACAAATTCGCTCCATGTTATCCAATTCTTTACTAGCAGTTTTTAGTCAAACCCTAGTCAGGAAAAAAAATCCTAAACCGGGGGAATTTGCCCGGGCAATGGTACAGGAAATCATGGTGGTAACTCCAGCGATCTCTAACCTAATTCGCGAAGGAAAAGCCCCCCAAGTTTACTCAGCAATTCAAACGGGAATGAAGCTAGGAATGCAAACTATGGAACAGGGATTAGCTAATTTAGTTGTTAGCGGTGTTATCTCCTTTGAAGAGGCGATTTCTAAAAGTAGTAAACCCGATGAATTACAACGTCTTGTCGCTGGGTCCAGTGCTAACGCCAAAACTAAAGCCCGGATTTAATAACAAATCCTGTGTAAAAGGGATAGGAGAGTGGGAAATGGGAAGTTTTTTTAGTAAACAGTGAACTGATAACTGATAACTGATAACTGATAACTGATAACTGATAACTGATAACTGATTTGTCCTATGCCTACTTTTGTCGCACAAGTTAAGAGCAGCTCTGGAAAAGTTTTCCAAGAGAAAGTTGAAGCTATGTCTCCCGATCATGCCCGAATGATGCTGAAGGCGAAATATGCTGCCGTCGGTAAAATCAAAAAAGCGGGAGGAGAGATCGATCTTTCTGGTTTAGAGTTGATGTTTGCCAAGATTTCCATCAAAGATAAAGCGGTTTTTTCCCGTCAATTTTCGGTAATGATTAATGCTGGTGTGCCGATTGTGAGATGTTTGGGAGTTTTGGGGGATCAATCCGGTAATCCCAAGATGAGAAAAGCACTACAAGCGATTAGTGCTGACGTACAGCAAGGCAGTCCGTTATCGCAAGCGATGGCCAAACATACGGAATGTTTTGATGAACTTTATATCAGTATGATCGAAGCTGGAGAGATGGGGGGGGTACTCGATGAAGTGCTGCTCCGTCTCTCGAAACTTTTGGAAGATATGGCCCGCTTGAAAAACCAGATTAAATCAGCAATGACCTATCCGGTAGCGGTGGGAATTTTGGCGGTAATTGTGTTTTTCGGGATGACGATCTTTTTAATTCCCGTGTTTGCGAAAATTTTCACCGATTTGAAGGTGCCACTACCAGCTTTAACGCAATTTATGCTCTTTTTAAGTGGTGTGATGCGTAGTTGGTTGATTTTAATTCCGATTGTCACCATTCCTGCCACGGTTTTTTTACTGCGTCGCTATTACAAAACCCCGATGGGTCGTCTGCAAATTGACCAGTTTTTCCTTAAAATGCCTCTTTTTGGTGATTTGAATGAAAAATCGGCTGTGGCTAGATTTTGCCGGGTTTTTGGGACTCTGACGCGTTCTGGTGTCCCGATTTTAAGTTCCCTTGATATCGTTTGTAATACGGTGGGTAATCAGGTAATTGCCAATGCGATCATCGGTGCCAAGGAGGAAATTCAGCAGGGGGGAATGATGAGTTTAGCCATACAAAAAGCCAATGTTTTCCCAGCTTTGGCCATTCAAATGATTAGTATTGGTGAGGAAACGGGAGAATTAGATGCCATGATGATGAAAGTGGCGGATTTCTACGAAGATGAGGTGGAACAGGCCGTTAAAGCTTTAACCAGTATCATTGAACCCTTGATGATGGTCGGTATTGCCGGGATAGTGGGAACTATTCTTCTGTCTATGTACTTGCCCATGTTTAAAATCTTCGATGCCTTGGGATAAGTTTATCAGTGATCAGTGATCAGTGATCACTGATCACTAACTATTGCCAGTAGCTGGAAATCAGCAAGATTTGAATTTTCATCTCCTTTTACTTGATTAGGTGAATCTGTGTCTTACGAAACTTTATTAGCGGAATATAGCTGTCGTCAGGGGGCGATCGAATTATTGCGACAATATCGCCCTTATTTAGGGTTAATTCCTAGTATGCGTCGTCCGGAAGAGAGTTTAATTACTATTCCCTTGCCCTTGGTCAGAACTCGTCCATCTTCTGCCCTTGAATCTAGAAAGACGGTACAATTAGCCTGCGATTTGGCTATTCTGATGTGTGATCCAGAATGGAAAATTAAATTAGGTTCAGAAATCCTGATTTTTATCCATCGTCCGGGGGAAGATTTTTCTGATTTGTTGAAACGCTGGCGCGAAACCCAAATATGTTTAGATAAAGAATATGAATGGTTAATGCCCCCCAGAGAACAACATATGTTTAGTGAAGGTGCAGAAACAATTCATCCTTTATTTGTGGTTTTTGATCAAACGGCCGAGAGAATAAAAAAGGGTTTAAGAGGGGCTTTTTTACCGATGGTTGTTCAAAATTATCGGCCAGCTTTGATTGATGATTGCTTAGAATTAGTCGATCAAGATTAGTTGACTCTCTGGGGGGGCATCTCATTTTTGTAAATCTACTAATTTGGGATTTTTCAGGGGAAACTCTCTGCTAAAGTCGGGCGTTACTTTCGGTTTTATCACTCAATCCAAGCTTTTGGGGGGTTCTACCCCCCAAACCCCCCGCGCATTAGGTTAACTGTGAGATGCTTACACGCGATTGTTCATATTTTTGTACTAATTTAAGAGTCACTGATAATTGCTGATTGTCGGTATTTCTGCAAATGTGGGATGCAGCCTCTCTGGGGTTAGTCAGGAAAATAGAGAGTCAAGGGGAACAGTTTACAATGGTTAAGCCCCTAAAATCAAGCGCTGACGATGGCAATTAAGCAGCGAAATTTCCTGCCCAGAAACCCTTTCTAACATCTCGACGATATGATCAGGCTGTAGTAAAGTGCCATCATTGCGACAACTGCCCACATAGCACAAAACGGCTTGTTTGTCAACAGTTTTTAACTCTAATTCATATAATTGTTCTCGCAGATTAATCGTGACTTTTTTGCCGGATTTGGTGGTTTTTTCCCGTTCCATCACCGTTGCTTGCTTAATTGCCTCGAGCCAATTTTGCCACTGTTGGCAGTCAATTCCCTCGCTATTAAAAGTGAGCAAATACTCGGCTTTTTCTAACAAACGGGTGGCAGCGGGGGCATTTAAGGGAATTTCTTCCACCTGATAAACTGGCAAATCTGCGGGTAATTGTGCGCTTAATTGCTGTTTAAACCTCTCTAAATCCATCACTTTTGTCAATTCAAAATCGACAATCTCACCGCTACTGGTTGCTCCCAAGGATAAGGCATTAGCGATCGAAATGCGCGGACCGGGGTGAAATCCACCGGTAAAGGAAATGGGAATGGCAGCGCGACGGACGACGCGATCAAATAAACGCACCAGATCCAAGTGGCTAACTAGGGCCATTTCGCCAATTTTGCCAAACCAAACCCGAATTCTTTGGGCGCGTTCTTGATTGGGTTGAAAATGTCCGGCAAAAGCGGGAATCGGGGGCGCTTCAATGACGATATTATGACCAAAATCGACGCTACAAACGCCACAATGGGAACAACCCTCAAAAGAACAATCGGGGACAGTTGCCGCGTCTAGGGCGCGTTTTAAGTCCTCCTCTAGCCATTTTTTATCGATACCGGTATCGAGATGATCCCAGGGCAAAGGACGCTCTAAAATATCTTTGTCTGCATCGGCAAAAATATGCCATTCTCCCTGTTCTATCTGACGATATTTCCAAGTTAAACCGGATTCTTCGATCGCCTGTGACCATGCTTGATAGGCTTTTTCTGTATTATCCCACCAAGCATCCATCCCGGCTCCCAATTGCCAAGCGCGCAGCACCACTTTCCCTAAACTTCTGTCACCGCGACCGATAAAATCTTCCATGGCCGAGATGCGGACATCGGTATAATTGACTTTTACCCCTCTCATGCCTTGGAATTCCTGTCTTAATAACTCCTGTTTGCGGATAAATTCGGCCGTGGAGACGGAATGCCACTGGAAGGGGGTATGGGGTTTAGGCGTAAAATTCGAGATAGTTAGGGTAAAATCGAGGGGTTTCCGCTTCGGTAAACGACATTCCCGACGCAACCAGCGCACCGTTTCCACGATACCGATGACATCCACATCGGTTTCCCCCGGCAAACCGATCATAAAATAGAGTTTGACCTTATCCCAACCCTGTTCGACGGCAGTTTTTATCCCTCTGAGTAATTCTTCGTTGGTTAACCCTTTGTTAATCACATCGCGCATCCGTTGGGTTCCCGCTTCCGGTGCAAAGGTTAAACCCGATTGACGATTGCCCCCAATTATGTTAGCAATATTTTCGTCAAAGCGATCGACTCTTTGACTGGGTAAGGATAGAGATATATTCTCATTCTGGAGACGGTTTTTAATCTCCATACCCACGGCAGGTAAAGCTAGATAATCGGAGCAACTGAGAGATAATAAAGAAAATTCGTTATATCCTGTCGCTCGCATTCCTTTTTCAATCGATTCGATTACTGCTTCCGGTTGCACATCCCGCGCAGGACGGGTTAACATCCCCGGTTGACAAAAACGACATCCCCTAGTGCAACCGCGACGAATTTCCACCACTAGGCGATCGTGAACCGTTTCCACGAAGGGAACTAAACCGATAGAATAGGCTGGGATAGGAGTGGCTACCCGGCGTAAAATTCTTTTCGGTACATCGTCACGATTGGGGATAACTGCACCGATTGGGGTGACATCGTAGAAACGGGGGACATATACCCCCGGAATTTGGGCTAAATCTAGTAATAGTTCTTCTTTGCTTAGATTAGCTAGTTTACCTTCTTCTAAAATTAAACCGATTTCTGGCAATAATTCTTCGCCATCACCAAGGGCGATAAAATCAAAAAAGTCGGCATAGGGTTCGGGGTTAGAGGTGGCAGTTTGTCCCCCAGCAAAAATTAGCGGATAGTTACCCGAGTCTCTTGCTCTCCAAGTCAAGGGAATTGCCGCTAGGTCGAGCATTTCTAAAATATTGGTGGCTCCTAGCTCATAACTGAGACTAAAACCCAGAATATCAAAATCGGTGAGGCAACGACGGGATTCTAGGGCAAATAAGGGGGTTTTTGTCTGTTTGAGTTTTTGGGCTAAATCCGGTGCGGGTAAATAAGTGCGATCGCAGAGTTGGCGGGGTTGAGCATTGAGGATATTGTAGAGGATAATATGGCCGAGGTTAGATGCCCCCACTTCGTACACTTCCGGATAGGTTAACACCCAACGAACCACAGCACTTGCCCATTCTTTATGTTTAGCGCCTAACTCGTTGCCCAAATAACGCGCCGGTCGAAAAATGTCGGGGGTAAGCAGTTGGTCTAAAGCAATAGTCACGGCAATCTACCTCAGATATCGTCAGCAATGGGTGCTTTTCTACTATAGCAGCCAGAATCAAGTCGGGAGGCAGGAGACTCCGAGACAGGAGACACGAGATTATGTTTATTTGTTCTCCCCACACCCCACACCCCACTTCCTAATTCATAATTCATAATTCATAATTTCCACTTCCCCATCTCCCTAAAATTCCAGAGGTTATAAGATAATTAAGCGACATTAATCTTGATTTCATGAAAGAACCGTTAATTGAATTGAGAGGAGTATCGAAAAGATTCGGGGATAATGTTATTCTCGATGGTTTAGATTTAACCATTTATCGAGGGGAGGCCCTGGTAATTATCGGGCCGTCGGGAACGGGAAAATCGACGGTTTTACGGTTAATTGCGGGATTAACGGGGATAAATGGCGGAGAAATTCGTATTAAAGGTCAATTGCGTCAGGGATTGCTAGAAGATGGTCGAGAAGCGATGCGAACTTCCTTAGTTTTTCAACAAACGGCCCTGTTTGATTCTCTCACCGTCGGGGAAAATGTCGGTTTTTATCTTTATGAACAAACTAAGTTAAAAAAAGCCAGAATTAGGGAATTAGTGGAAAAAAGCCTGGAAATGGTCGGTTTACAGGGAATTAGTGACCTTTATCCTTCGGAACTATCGGGGGGAATGCGTAAACGGGTGGCTTTTGCCCGCGCTATTATCACTAATCCCGATAATCCAGCCGATAATCCCGAATTACTGCTGTATGATGAACCTACCGCCGGATTAGACCCGATAGCTTCCACAATTATCGAGGATCTAGTGCGGACTCTCCATGAAAAATCAGGGTCTGCGAACACTTATGTGATGGTTTCTCACCAACAAAGTACCATCCGACGCACCGCCGATCGAGTAGTATTTCTCTATCAGGGAAAAGTGCAATGGCAGGGAGTAGTGGCAGATATCGATCGTACCGATCATCCCATGATCCGACAATTTTTTAGCGCCAGCATTGAAGGCCCGATTAGGACAATCGTTTAAGCTAGATTAAGCTAAATTAAGAACTATCGAGAATGAGAGAAAAATCATGCAGAGTTCGCGAGCTTTACGGGAAGGAAGACTAGGTTTGTTTGCCCTAGGCGGATTATTGGTCTTTGGGGCGCTCGCTATCTGGGTTCGCGGGGGGGGATTTGGTCAAAGAACCTATCAATTAATCTTCGAGTTTGCCGACGTGGAAGGGTTACAAGTCGGGGCACCGGTGCGTTTTCGCGGGGTGAGAGTGGGAAGAATTACGAGTTTTATCCCGGGGAGTAATCAAGTGGAAGTTATTGCCGAAATCGCTTCTGCTACCTTAGTTATGCCTAGGAAGGTAACTGTTACTACCAATCTTTCCGGATTAATTGGGGAGGCAGCTATCGATATCACTCCCTTAGTTTCTTTAAGTGCTGAGTCCAAAAATCTCGACCCTCTGGGTCCCGACTGTGATCAACAGTTAATTCTCTGTAATAATACTCGTTTACAGGGGACAACAGGAACACAATTAATGTCTAGTGTTGGTCGTTTAGTGGATACTTTTACCAGTCCTGAATTTGTGGGTAATCTCAATGATGTCACCAAAAATACCGCTATAGCAGCTCAAAAAATCGCCCGTTTATCCGATGATACCTCTCAGACTATCCGTAATGCCCAAAGAGAAATCTCTCGTCTATCTTTGGAATTAGCTACCACCAGTCGCTCGGTCACTAATACGGCTAATAATGCCTCCCGTTTTGTCAATACTTTAGATAATACCGTTCAGGAAAATCGCAGTCAAATCAGCAGGACTTTTCAACAATCCTCCCAATTAGTCGCTAATCTCAATGCTGTTCTCAGCGAAAATCGGGGACAAATTGTTAATACTCTCGATAATATTAATCAAGCTAGTTTAGGTATTGGTAGTCTCGCTAATAATCTCAATAATACCGCCCTGAGGTTGAATGCAGGTTTAGATGAAATTGATACTAAACAAGTCATGCAAAATATCGAGACGATTTTGAATAACGCGGTGGAGACATCGAATAATTTACGAGAAATTACTAAAACTATTAACGATCCTGCTACAATAGTCCTGCTGCAAAAAACTCTCGAATCCGCTAGGGTGACTTTTGAAAATACTCAAAAAATCACCTCCGATATCGATGAGTTAATCGGTGATCCCCAATTTCGAGAGAATTTAAGACGTTTAATCGATGGCTTAAGTAATTTGCTTTCTTCTGGGGAACAATTAGAATATAATTTGCGTATCGCTCAAACTTTAGATACCATGACTCAAGAGTTAGCTAAACAAAAAGTTTTGACCATCTCTCGACCTTCTTTAAATCCTCAGCAAATGCAACTCTATCCCCAAGTTATTGTTCAACAAACCCCCACCGGTGAAAAATGACAAAACAGCACAATTCAATAGATTTTCATGGATCATTCAACAGTAATCAGTGAACTGAAAACTCACATCTGATAACTGATAACTGATAACTGATAACTGATAACTGATAATAATATGTCGAAATCAATTTGTATTACTCTTGGAACTCGTCCCGAAGCGATTAAATTAGCTCCCGTTATTCGTGCTTTTCAAGAATCGGAACAGTTTCAAACCCATGTAATTCTGACGGGACAGCATAAAGAAATGGTAGCGCAGGTGATGGAATTATTTGCTTTAAAAGCAGATGAAAATCTGGATATTATGCAAACCCGTCAAACCTTAACTGATATTACTTGCCGCAGTTTACGCGGTTTAGAAACAGTTTTTGAGCGCATAAAACCAGATTTAATTATTGTGCAAGGTGATACTACTACTGCTTTTGCTGCTGCTTTAGCGGCTTTTTATCAACAAATTCCTATCGCCCATGTGGAAGCAGGATTAAGAACTAATGATATCTATAATCCCTATCCCGAAGAAGCTAATCGCCGCCTAATTTCTCAACTGACTACCCTACATTTTGCTCCCACTACTTTAGCCGTGGAAAATTTACAAAAATCTGGGGTGACAGGAAATATTCACCACACCGGCAATACGGTTATTGATGCTTTATTAACCGTAGCCAAAACCGCGCCAGAATGTCAAATTGCGGGCTTAAATTGGTCAGATTATCGGGTTTTATTAGCCACGGTTCACCGCCGGGAAAATTGGGGCGAACCCTTACAGGATATTATCAAAGGATTCACTTTGTTGTTAGAAAAATATACCGATACAGCCCTATTATTACCCCTCCATCGCAATCCCACCGTCCGAGAACCAATACAGTCCGCTTTGGGCAATCATCCCAGGGTATTTTTAACTGAACCTCTCGATTATGCCGAGTTAGTGGGGGCGATTCAACGCTGTTATTTATTATTAACTGATTCTGGGGGCATTCAAGAAGAAGCCCCTAGTTTAGGAAAACCGGTTTTAGTATTGCGAGAAACCACGGAAAGACCGGAAGCAGTACAAGCGGGAACAGCGAAATTAATTGGTACTAATCCAGAGCAAATTTTAGCACAAGCGGGAGAATTATTAGGGGATAAAATCGCCTATGATCGTATGGCTAATGCAATTAATCCTTTTGGAGATGGACAAGCATCCCAAAGAATCCTCCAAATCGTCCAAGATTTTTTGGCTTAATCTATGACTACTTGGTTGGGTATCGACCCCGGATTAGCGATTGTCGGTTGGGCTATTCTCCGGGATAATAGTGAGTTAATGCCGATTTTAGTCGATTACGGCACGATCGAAACTTCTAAAAATCTTTCTACTGCCCAGCGTTTGATTGAAATTGAACGGGATTTAAAGGAGTTAATCGCAGAATATAAACCGGGGGAAATTGCCGTGGAAATGCCCTTTTTTAACCGGCAAATCAAGGCAGCCGGTGGAGTCCTGCAAGCATTGGGAATTATCAATCTGGTTAGCTGCCGTGATGGGGGAATTGAACCGATTTTCCTCCATCAAGCTAGTTGGAAATGTCATCTAGGCCATGGTAGGGCCACTAAAGCTGAGGTGGCCGAACAAATTAAGTATTTATTCGGATTGACAAAAATGCCTATTAATGATGCTGTAGATGCTATAGCGATCGCATACGCCGCTTTTAGTGGCGTTCGCAATCAAATCTCTTGAAGCAATTTGACCCAATTGGTCAAAAAATTTAGCTGACAACTAAAAGCCATCTTTGGATTTAGTATTGTAAAGTTTTGTAAAAAATATATGCAAATGACTGCAAACAACTGCTAATATGGTTAGTGTAAGTTTACATTGCAGTTCACATGAAACTATCAGATTATGCTAAGAAAAAAGGGATCAGTTATGACACTGCTTGGAGAATGTGGAATCGAGGGCAGTTACAAGGAGAACGTCTTC
>NZ_JAJTDH010000051.1:0-40194 GCF_021300285.1 Microcystis sp. 49638_E5
TACTTACAGGGAAAGCTAAAAGCTAGAAACCCAGACGGGGAGCTAACCTTTAGCTGTTCTTGTTCAACGTCACAGTTATCAATGTGTGCAAGACATTGGTAACTGTTATTTTTGTTTCTTGAAGCGGGAAACCATTCCTAAACCACCCACTCCCAGAAGTCCGAGGATAGTACCAGGTTCGGGGATAGAACTAGGGGGGTCTAGGTCTTGAGTGAAGCTGTTAGTGGAAGATTGTAATAGAGAGTTACTGTGAAGACTTGTGAAGGTATCGATCACTTTGATGGGACTAGCATTGAAAGACAGAATACTGCCAAAGGCGTCAGAGCCGTTTGTGGAAGTTAGGGTGATAAGCGGAGTACCACCTAGTGTGAAAACCTTCTTGGTAGCGAGATAATTTGTGCTTCCACCCAGTCCAGATATATCTGTATCGAATATAATCGTATCGAAAACTAGGGGGGGGGTTGAAATAGCGACAATCTTGACTTTGTATTCCAATGTACCATTGGCAACACCCAAGCTAGTTTCTTCACGAAAATTTACAGTCCAAACATCTTGATTGAGAACGAATCTCAGTTTATCGCCTGCACCAACATCGCCACCGAAACTGAAATCGGAGAACAATTGGTCGCCAAGCTTAACAGAATCATATACCGTTGCGCCGATCGAGAGTCCGCCAGAAGTAATAGTAGCATTGACAAAACCATTGCCACCTACAAGTGGAACGGTAAAAGAACTAGCTTGAGCGGGGGTAGCCATAGCGGTGGCGATGCCGAGGGTAGCTACACCCCAGAGGATTGTGGCTAATTTGTTGATTGTCATGATGACTAAATTATCGAGTGTCATTTATGGTTACTATAGACATCAAAAAAATTTAGACGAGTATTAGGCTCGTTGTTTTTTTTTGCTTGTCTTGACAAAAATATAACTAAAAATCTACCCAAAAAAACAAAATTTTTAGAAGACTTTTTTGACAATATTTATATATTTTCGTCCAACTTATGGCAGTTTTTATTAAACACAATTGTCCCAAAAAATAGACAAATATACTTAGGCTTTTTTGTGAAAGTTGGACAAATAAACAGGCTCTACTTAAAAAAAAATCTCTCAAATTGTTACAAAACTTTATCAAGAGAGGAACAATGGATAAAACTTAACAGTTTTGATCGTTAAAACTGGAATTGCATAAGAATTAAGGGACTTGCGCTTTGATAATGTACCTTTTGGGCGAACACAGTTCGCCCCTACATTGTGGACAAAATCCGTTACTATCGCTCAGGTTTGCTGATCACTCTAAGTAGGGGGAGAGCCTTCGATGGACCGGGCAAGATAGCCTTGATAAGGGGGGTGTCTGATAATTTTTAACGCCTACCTACTCATCTCTATCTAAAGGGGTATGACTAATTTTTATAAATCATCTAGACTCACCATTGTAGGGTGATACCAATATAAAATTGGACAACCGACTGTCTAACGTTGGACAACCTTGCCTCGATAAATTTCTTTAATTAAAACCGAGTTCTATACTATGAATACTCTCATCACTATTCGAGAAGCCTCGGATTTACTCGGAGTTAGCATTAAAACCCTCCGGCGCTGGGAACAACAGGGGAAAATTACCTCAATTCGTACCCGTGGCGGTCATCGCCGATTTCGACCGGGAGATCTCTTACAATCTGGCCAAGAAACCAGATTTATTGTTGGCTATGCTCGTGTTAATCGACCTGAACAAAAACCACAATTAGACACCCAAATAAAAGCGTTAGAAGACTTTTGTAGTCAGCAGGGTCAACCCTTTGAAATTCTCACCGATATCGGCGACGGAGTCAGCCACAATCACCCTAATTTTATGCGTCTAGTGAAGATGATTTGTCACGGTGAGGTGAAATCTCTAGTTTTAACCCATGCGGAAAGTGTGAGTCGCTTTTGTCATGATTTTATTTTGGGTTTGTGCGGTATCTTCAAAATCCAAGTTATTCTCCTCAATCAACCCCAGAAATCCATTGCAGCTGAGGATTTAGTCGAGGATATCCAATCCCTCGTCACCATCTGTTACAATAGTCTCTACCCAATACATGACCAGGCTCATCAGCAATTACTAGAACACCTAGGGGCGCTTAAGAATATCCGTGTGGGTTAAAATTACCCTTGCCGTGGGTTTCTCATCCCTCTTTTTAGTTGTCTGATGCCGCCTCTACTGTTCCCCGAACAACGGCCAAAAATAGTAATATTTTAGATGATAAAGACAATATGATCCCCCCTTGCCCTAGGGTTGATTCAAGGTAGGGTTGATTCATGAATCAACCCTACCCCTTGCCTCCCTTAAAAAAGGGGGGAAAACCAGGAAAGTTCCGTTTTCCAAGCTGGATTGAGGGGGATCAAATTGGCTAACGGCTATAATAACTCCACATTGACGGCAAATGAAACTAGAAACCACGGCGATTAAACGGATTCTCGATGCTAACCTTGACCGCGCCAGAGAAGGACTGCGAATTATCGAAGAATGGTGTCGTTTTGGCTTAGATAATCCCGATTTAGCCCAAGAATGTAAAGAAATGCGCCATCAATTAGCTAGTTGGCACTCGATCGATCTTAAACGACATCGGGACACGGCCGGCGATATCGGCAGGGATTTAAGTCATCCCAGGGAAGAAATCCGGGAGACTGTCGAGGGACTGCTGCAAGCAAATCTGGCTCGCGTGCAGGAGGCTTTTAGGGTTTTAGAAGAATACGGTAAACTCTATGATCTAGAGCTAGGGATAGCCTGTAAACAGCTGCGCTATCGGGTTTATCAGCTAGAGAGTAAACTATTAATCTCTCCACCTCTGGAAAAACTGCAAGGATATCCCCTCTATCTAGTCACTTCTCCCGCCGAAAATCTGTTAGAAATCGTTGAATTAGCCCTAAAAGCAGGTTTAAAATTGGTGCAGTACCGCCATAAAACCGCCGCTGATACCATTCGTTTAGAAGAAGCTGCTAAACTCTGTGAGTTATGCCACCGTTACGATGCTTTATTTATTATGAACGATCGCGTCGATATTGCTAAGGCCGTTCATGCTGATGGTGTTCATCTCGGTCAACAGGATCTACCGATTTCCCTAGCGCGGCAATTTCTCGGCCCGACGGCAATTATCGGCCGGTCCACCACTAATCCCCAAGAGATGGCCAAAGCAATCCAAGAAAAGGCCGATTATGTGGGAGTTGGTCCAGTTTATGCCACCCCCACCAAAGCAGGAAAAACCCCGGCAGGATTGGAATATGTCCGTTATGCGCGGGAAAATTGCCCTTTACCCTGGTTTGCGATCGGTGGTATTGATAGTAATAACATTAAAGAGGTTTTAGAGGCAGGAGCGCAACGGGTGGCTGTAGTCCGGGCCATCATGGAAGCGCAGCACCCCGATGTGGTGACACAACAATTATTAACCCAATTAAAGTAGGGTGTGGGGAGGGGGAATTATGAATTATGAATTATGAATTATGAAGTGGGGTGTAGGGTGTAGGGTGTGGGGTGTGGGAATTATGAATTATGAATTATGAATTATGAAGTGGGGTGTAGGGTGTAGGGTGTAGGGTGTGGGGTGTGGGGAGAAAAAAGCTGTCTCCTGTCTCCTGTCTCCTAAATACTCCGATTAATTCATTTGTTCGTATCCAAATCCATGTCAGAAATAACCTTGCAAATCAACGGCAAAACTCAAACCTGTTTACCCGCAACTAAACTAGCGCAAATGCTAGAAAATTTGGGCATGAATCCTCGGTTAGTTGCAGTGGAATATAACGGGGAAATCCTCCATCGTCAGTATTGGGAAAACACGGAAATCAAGGAGGGGGATAAATTAGAAATTGTTACTATTGTCGGGGGGGGATAAAATAATCAACAATCGACACTTGAGGGAAAAAACTTGTTAGTTATCGGTTTAATGAGTGGCACATCGGTGGATGGCATCGATACCGCTTTAGTGGAGATTAGCGGTACGGTGGAATCTCCACAGGTGCAGTTATTAGCAGGGGAAACCTATCCCTATTCCCCCCGATTACGCGAGACAATTTTACAAGTCTGTGGGGGAGAAAAGCTATCTATTGAAGCTTTAGCCAGCTTAGATGATGATATCGCCGCAGAATTCGCCCGTGCCGCTTTAAATATCCAAAAAGAAGCCCCAAAAGCCCAATTAATCGGCAGTCACGGTCAAACCGTTTTTCATCGACCCCCTGCAAACGATCGCCTCGGTTACACGGTACAATTAGGACGGGGAGCAGCGATCGCAAAAATTACCCGTATCCCCACCATTAGTAATTTTCGCGCTGCCGATATCGCCCAAGCTGGTCACGGTGCGCCCCTAGTGCCGAAAATTGACGCTTATCTGCTTTCTCACCCCACCAAAGCCCGCTGCGTTCAAAATATCGGCGGTATTGGCAATTTAACCTATCTACCCCCCCGACAAACGGAAAATTGGCAGCAAAAAATTTTCGGTTGGGATACTGGACCGGGCAATGTCCTTATCGATTTGGCCGTACAATTTTTGAGCCAAGGCCAACAAACCTACGACCATAACGGTCAATGGTCGGCCCAGGGTCAACCCTGCTCGGAATTAGTTCATAAATGGCTACAGGAGCCTTATTTTCAACAATATCCCCCTAAATCCACCGGCAGAGAGTTATTTAGCCCCGCCTATCTAGCCCAATTGCGCGAGGATGCCCAAGCTTATTCCCTCAGTGATGCCGACTGGTTGGCTAGTTTAACCGATTTAACCGCCATTTCGATCGCTCACAGCTATCAAACCTTTTTGCCAGAAATGCCTGCGGAAGTGCTGCTCTGCGGTGGTGGCGCTCGTAATTCCTACCTGCGCCAACGACTCCTAGCACATTTGGGGTCAAATGTCAAGCTTTTGACCACCGATGAGGTAGGATTAAATAGCGATTTTAAAGAAGCGATCGCTTTTGCCCTTTTGGCCTATTGGCGCTGGCACAATTTCCCCGGTAATTTACCGCAAGTCACGGGGGCAAAAGCAGCGGTTTTATTGGGAGAAATTTACCTATGAGCAGCATCTATGAAATATTTTCAACAATTCAACGCCAAAGGGTCAGCGATGGGCAAATAGTGCCAATTTTAAGCGATTGTGCCGACTATAAACGTCTTTTAATTCTTGTTTGGCCGCAATTGGGAGATTTTGACAGTCTCGAATACGCTTGGTGGTTAGAAAAAGAGGCGGCCCTTTGGCAAAATGCTGGGATCACCATTCGTGCCATCGGTATCGGCGATCGCAATTCAGGTTTAAAATTCGCTGAATATACGAAATTTCGGCAAGATTGGCTTTTTGTTGACCCCAAAGCTGAATTACATAATTTATTGGGACTGTATCGCGGTTTATCGTTAAAATTACCCAGATTTTCCCCCGGTCAAAATGCTTGGTTAAATCTAATTTTGATGTGTGCGGGTGTGGGTAGTCCGGGGACTCTGGCCGAAGTGCTGCGGGGTTATCTTGGCGATCGCAAAGCCCCCCAATTAATTGCCGAGGAGGAAACAATACAAGCGCGGCCTTTACCACCTTTCCGGGGTTCCCTATTCAATCTTGCTGGGGGTCAAGGTTTTCAGCGACCTTTTGAATTAGCCACCCTGAGACTGCGTAATATGGGTCAAGTTTTGGGCAATTGGTCAACATATATCCCCGATAGTAGTTATCTCACCCAACGGGGAGGGACTTTTTTATTTGATAGTCAAGGAAAGTTACTCTATGAGCATCGAGATGGAGGTATCTTGGGCTTTGCTGAGAATATGAGTTATCCCCTCGCTTTTTTGCGGGATTAAGCTTTTTTCTTCTCCATATAGAGATTTTCGATTAAATGATACCAGTCCAAAATTTTAATCCTTTCCTGTTTCTCACCGATTTCAGGGAATAATTATCACAATAACCCTTTTGTAGGGCTTTTTGTTTCCCCATCGGGAATTATCATCTTACCTTGGCAGACCAGAACTGATGCACCACCCACAGAAACTTCCGTAATTTTACGGTTGTTTTTCTGGAACTTTAATTGTAAACTGCTGGGTCTGCCCATTTCCACTCCCTGGATTATCGTCCATTGATTCATCCCTTCCCTAGAAGATTCTAAGGCCCCTAGGTAGCCCGCTAAAGCGGCCACAGCCGAACCGGTGGCGGGGTCTTCCATAACTCCCAAACCGGGGGCAAACATTCGGCCATAGAGACGAGATTGGGGTGATTCTAGGTCAAAACAGCAGACAAAAAGGGAATTAGCGGGGGATTGTCCCAATAATGATGACCAGAGACTTAGATTTAGTTTTATTTTCCCTAAAATATCGCGATTTTTGACGGGGATGAATAAAAAAGGGAGACCACAGGAAAAAGCGCGGGGGGGATAACCGGGTAAGAAATCGGCAACGCTTAGGGAAAGAATCGCCGCTAAATCATCGAGAGCATAAGTATCCGTCACTAATTCGGGCAATTGTGCCACTTTTAACTCACTATAGACCGGTTTTTCCCCCTCCATGAGAATTTTTACCGGTACTAAACCGACTCCTTCCTCTAGATAAATCGTGGTTTCTCGGTAAGGGGGAATAGCACCGATTAGGGCTAAAATATAGGCCGTGCCGACGGTAGGATGGCCCGCAAAGGGTAATTCGGTACTGGGGGTAAAAATACGGACTTTTTTGCTGCCTTGGGGCGTTTCTGGCGGAAAAACGAAGACTGTCTCCGAGAAGTTAAATTCGGCGGCGATTTTTTGCATCTGGGTGCGGGTTAATCCAGATGCTTCCGGAAAAACCGCCAAGGGATTACCGCCAAAAATGCAATCGCTAAAAACATCGGCGGTATAGTAGGAATAGGTAGGCACGCGGGGGATAGGGCAACAGTTATCGGAGAATTTTTTGATCTTACAACTATTTTCACCTCTGACCGCCCCCCGGTTGTCTGTCTAGGGATAGATTCTCCTTGTCAGTCCTGTTGGTTTCTATTAAGAAATAATTAAAATACAGAGTTTTTCATAAAGATAAGGTATATCTTGAATCGTCTCGGAGTCTCCTATGGGAAAAACCACAAAGACACAAAGGACACAAAGATTGATCGCTCCTATATAAGTTAAACTCATAACACAAAGAATAAGAGAGCCTAACTGCTATAGACTCTACTACTTATTCGGTTCTAATCTGGCTAATAAACTGACTAACTTATCTCTGACGGAATTGTGGGTGTATTCGTCTTCAGGGTGAGGTTTTTGATGGGGTTGTTGAAAATAGGGACGTTCCCCGTATAATTGTCCCCATTTCACATCGACTCGGTGTACTAATTCATAGAGTAATTCTTGATTGTCTAAAATTTCTTCTAGGATTAACTGTAAAGCTTGAACGGGATTATCTAAATTTTGACTGACTTTTGTTAATTCTTCATCGACGATAAGCTGTAAAATTATCTGCAAAGCTCCCGAAGAATCACCTAAATGAGCGGCAATAAATTGTTTAATCTCTGTGGTAACTTGCACCAATTTGGGGACGGGAGATTCCCCTTTGAGGAAATCCGCCCCCTCTTGAGCGATAAAATCTGCTAGGGTAAACTCGCGCCTTTCGATGATATCTTGGGAAAAATCCGGTTCTTCAGGGGTCATAAATTAAAAATATTAGCGATAATAGACTCTAGGACTTATTGTGACATTTTTAGGAATATCTATGGGCATCGATCGCAGAGAGTTTCAGCAGCGTCGTCAGCAGGTAATGGAAAAAATCGGCAATGGAACCGCAATTTTTCGCAGTGCGCCCATGGCGGTCATGCACAATGACGTAGAATACACCTATCGTCAGGATAGTGACTTTTTTTACCTGACAGGATTTAATGAACCGGACGCGGTGGCGATTTTAGCACCCCATCACCCCGAACATCAGTTTATCCTGTTCGTACAGCCAAAAGACCCAGAAAAAGAAACCTGGACCGGCTATCTCCACGGTGTGGAAGGAGCAAAGGAGATTTTTGCTGCTGATGAGGCCTATTCTATCCAAGAATTGGACGAAAAATTACCGCAATATCTCGAAAAAGCCGAACGAATTTATTATCATCTCGGACGGGACAAAACTTTTAATACAAATGTTCTCAATCACTGGCAAAAATTAATCGCCACTTTTCCCCGTCGCGGCACTGGACCGACTGCTTTAGAAGATACTAATTTTATTCTCCATCCTTTGCGCTTGCTGAAAACCGCAGCCGAATTGGACAATATTCGCCAAGCAACTGCTATTTCAGCACAGGCACATAATCGGGCCAGAGAATTTACCAAAGTTGGTCACTATGAGTATCAAATTCAAGCGGAAATTGAGCATACTTTTCGTCTAGAAGGGGGTATGGGTCCTGCTTATCCTTCTATTGTTGCTAGTGGTGCTAATGCCTGTATTCTGCACTATATCAACAATAATCGCCAAGTACAAGAAAATGAGCTTTTGTTAATTGATGCCGGTTGTGCCTACAATTACTATAACGGTGATATTACCCGCACTTTTCCCGTTAATGGTAAATTTACCCCCGAACAAAAAATTATCTATGAAATTGTTCTGGAAGCTCAACTAAAGGCGATTGAAGTGGTAAAAACAGGTAATCCTTATAATCTTTTTCATGACACAGCCGTGAGGACAATTGTGGAGGGATTAGTAGATTTAGGGCTATTGGTCGGCGATATTGATGAGATAATTAAAGAGGAAAAATATAAGCCTTTTTATATGCACAGAACTGGTCATTGGTTAGGATTAGATGTCCATGATGCAGGAGGTTATAAAGTTAACGAAGAAACTTGGCAAAATTTGCAGCCCGGTCATGTTTTAACCGTGGAACCGGGTATTTATATCGCCCCCGATATTAAACCTGCTGAAGGACAGCCGGAAGTGCCGGAAAAATGGCGGGGTATCGGTATCCGTATCGAAGATGATGTGTTAGTTACTGCCACAGGAAATGAGGTTTTAACTGCAACAGTTCCCAAAAAAGTTGAGGATATCGAATCTGAGTAAAAAGCTAGGTGTTAAAAATTGTCAGTTCCCCCCTAACCCTAGGGTTGATTCATGGTAGGGTTGATTTATAGTAGGGTTGATTTATAGTAGGGTTGATTTATAGTAGGGTTGATTTATAGTAGGGTTGATTCATGAATCAACCCTACCCCCCTTAAGGAGATTCAGTTAAGTTTTTTCTAGAGATTATTATGGTTGTCACCAAAGAAAAATTATATACCTTTGCGGAATATTTAAATTATCGGGACTGCACGGATAATAAATACGAATTATTTAACGGAGAATTAATTTCTATGCCTCCTGCTAGTGGCTTTCATGCTTTGATACTTAGATATATATTTAAGGTGTTAGAAAGGGAAATAGAGAGGCTACAATTAGACTGGCAAGTTATGCCCGCTACGGTGGGAATTCGCACCGATAAAGCTAAATCGAGAATCCCAGACTTAATGATTTTAACTGCTGAACAATGTCAAGAGATTAGAAATATGACCACAGCAGTGATTGAATTTCATTCCTGAATACTGGATTATCGATCCTATGTCCCTAAAAATATCGGTTTTAACCCTGATTTCGGGATTTTATGAACTGGCAGAATTTAATCAGGAAGATAGGATAATATCGGTGACATTTCCTGATTTAAAATTAACTCCTCAAATGGTCTTTGAATAGTAAAATCTCGGCTGGAGGTTATCATGATTGCTACCCAACAAAAAATATATACCTTTACAGAATATTTAAATTATCAGGACTCCACAGATAATAAGTACGAATTATTTAACGGAGAATTAATTTCCATGCCTCCCGCTAGTGGCTTTCATGCTTTAATTCTTGCCTTTCTTTATGATTATTTAATAGCAGAAATTAAAAGATTAAATCTCACTTGGAAAGTTATGCCTGCTACGGTGGGAATTCGCACCGATAAAGCTAAATCGAGAATCCCAGACTTAATGATTTTAACTGCTGAACAATGTCAAGAGATTAGAAATATGACCACAGCAGTGATTGAATTTGATTATGACTATCCCCTTAGAAATCCAACAACGTTGCCAACAACTAAAAACAGAACTACAAAGGGCCAGTTATGCTTATTATGTTCTTGATGATCCTTTTATACCCGATAGCGTTTATGATCAACTTTATCGGGAATTAGAAGACATAGAAAAGCGTTATCCCCAATTAATCACCCCCGATAGTCCCACCCAAAGAGTCGGAGATAAAATCTCTAGTCAATTCGTTTCTGTCCGTCATAATATTCCCCTCTATAGTCTCGAAAATGCCTTTAACCTCGAAGAATTAAATAAATGGGGCAGCCGTTGGCAAAGATATGTAAATGAAACCCAAGACACGGAATATGTGTGTGAATTAAAAATCGATGGTTCCGCGTTAGCTTTAACCTACGAAAACGGCTTTTTAGTCAGAGGTGTTACTAGAGGGGATGGAGTCACTGGCGAAGATATTACCCCCAATGTGCGGACAATTCGCTCTATTCCTTTACGCTTAAATATAGACAATCCCCCGGCAATTGTGGAAGTGCGCGGCGAAGCTTTTTTACCCCTCGATACCTTCGATAAAATCAATCAAGAAAGAGAAGAAAAAGGGGAATCTCTCTTTGCTAATCCCCGCAATGCGGCAGCAGGAACCCTACGACAATTAGATCCGAAAATAGTTGATAAAAGACGCTTACAATTTTTTGCCTATACCCTGCATTTAGACGATAACCATATCACTACTCAATGGCAATCCTTAGATAGATTAGAAACCATGGGATTTCTGGTTAATCCCCACCGTCAACTCTGTCCATCCCTGCAAGAAGTGGCGCAATACTATCAAGATTGGCAAGAAAAACGTCATCAATTAGCCTACATGACCGATGGTGTCGTAGTCAAAATCAACGATTTACAGCGACAAAATCGGTTAGGATTCACCCAAAAATTCCCCAGGTGGGCCATCGCTTTAAAATATCCAGCCGAAGAAGTCCCCACGGTAGTTAAAGATATTATCGTCAATGTGGGACGCACCGGCGCAGTCACACCCATGGCGGTGATGGAACCAGTACAGGTAGCAGGAACCACCGTACAAAGGGCTACTTTACATAATAGCGATCGAGTGGCCGAATTAGATATCCGAGTCGGTGACACGGTAATTATCCGCAAAGCGGGGGAAATTATCCCGGAAGTGGTGAGAATCCTGCCAGAATTGCGTCCTCCCCAGACTTTACCCTTCCAGATGCCCACTAATTGCCCTGAATGTCAATCTCCCCTAGTCCGTCCGGTGGGGGAAGCGGTGACGCGCTGTGTTAATAGTTCCTGTCCGGCGATTTTGCGGGGAAGTGTAGTACATTGGGCCAGTCGCGATGCTCTCGATATCCGGGGATTAGGGGAAAAAGTGGTGATTTTGCTGATTGAACAGGGATTAGTTACCGCTATTTCTGACCTCTACAGCCTCGAAAAAACGGAAATTGCCAAATTAGACCGAATGGGCGAGAAATCCGCCTTAAATTTGATTACAGCTATGGCTCAAAGCAAAAATCAAAGCTGGTCGAGGGTACTTTATGGGCTAGGAATCCGCTATGTGGGCAGTGTTAACGCCAAAATTCTCGCCGAAAGTTTTCGGACAGTGGAGGAGTTAGCTAACGCCAGCGTGACTAATTTAGCCTCTGTCTATGGTATCGGTGAAGAAATCGCTCAATCGGTCTATGATTGGTTTAGAATCGCCGCTAATCGGGATTTAGTCGCTAAATTACAGGCAGCGGGTTTACAATTTGCCGCAGCAGCAAAAACCACCACCACAAAAGCGACTTTAGCAGGGAAAACCTTTGTCATTACTGGCACTTTACCAACTCTCAAACGGGAGGAAGCGAAAGAATTAATCGAAAAAGCCGGGGGGAAAGTGACGGGTTCTGTCAGCAAAAAAACTGATTATTTAGTGCTAGGAGAAGCGGCTGGTTCTAAGCTAGAAAAAGCCCTAGAATTGGGCATTACTCAGCTAACTGAAGCACAATTACTCGAATTAATCGGGGATTAAATATAATTATTTGACGTTAAAAAGACTTGTTCTGAGAAAATATTGCAGAAGCAAAGTTAAATAATTTTACATACCATTTAGAGGCAAATGTAATTGTTTATATTCTATAGAGGAGTTAATCTTATGAGAGCTTTTATCTCGTGGTATAGTTAATGTATTATATCTTCCCTTTTCTAGCAATCGAGTAAAAGTAAGCCAAGAAATCACCCTAGAACGATAATCTCTAAGGGTTTTATCTTTGGGTCGTTTACCAGAAGTAGAAGTACAGATACTAGCAATAATTTCTTCTACTCGCCAGGGGGTTATTGACTTATGAATTTCTAATTCTTTATAGATTTCTTGTATAAGAATATGTTTTTTGAGGGCGAATGATAAATATTGAGAAATATCATCTTCTCCTTTACCTATAAGCTCTCTTGCCGCTAAGATTTTTTTCTCATGATTGATGAATATCATGTCAAAATTTTCCAAATCCCAAATAAGACTATTAATTGTTGTGTCTCTTCGTTCTAATTTTTGCTTAAGTTCTTTTTTGGTTATACCTTTGTAGCCACTTGTTTGAATTATTTTTAATGCTTCGATTACTGTAGTAATTGAATTTCGTACCATATAAGTTGATAAGGAAGGTTTATCTACTAGAAATTCTAAACTTAGAGATAAAGTTAGCTGTTCGTATTTGGGTTTGTAATTATTATGCTCTTGTTTTAGTAAAAGGTTACATTCATAACGAGTAATAAAGTTTTTTACCGACCAAAGAGATAAATTTTGTTTAGTAAAGACATATTTTTGGGGAGATTGAGTAATAATTGCATCAACTGGTATGGCCAAACCACACTCTACTTCGATGGCTGATTCAATATCTGAATCGTATTGACGCGCATTCTGAAAAATAGTAGGTGAACCTTCACAGATATGAAATCTAGACTCCAGAAGATTAATCAATTTATCAGCATCTTTTGATGAATTCATACTGCTCAGGGTATAAACCCTTTGAACGCACGGCCTAGTTATATAAAAAATTATTTCTTGAGATTGATGGGGACTTTTAATAACCTCCCAAAGCTTCCTACCCGACTCACATGATTTATTACCTGTACGATTAAGCAATATTTCTGTGATTAAATCTTGGTCAATTAAAACTTTCATTAGTTACACTCCTCTCTACTGATATATTCGGAGTTAACTTTTTTTTCTATTACTTCAACAGGATTTTCAGTACCCATAAGTTTAAATAAATCATCTATTTCTGGGATATTTGGATGAGTAAAACTATCCAGATCTACTGAAGTATTATCGATTAACCCAGCAACAGCATTAAGATAATCATTAAGTTCCATTTTGTGAGCTTGGGCAAATAAATTAAGGGTTTCTACCTTTGTTCCTTCTCCCTGTTCAATGCGTCTCACTTGACGCTCGGATACTCCTATAATATCTGATTGTCGCAGTTGATGCTGTTTGCGTAAAGAGGCAATCGCTCGACCAAAAATCTGATCATGTTTTAATTTAATCGCTGCAAACTTTTGTTTTGCTACTGGTTCAATCACACTCAAAAAAGCCTCTACATCAAGATGAATGTCCACGACTGGCCAATGAATATAACTACCATCTTCTGCTATAATAAACTTCTCTCTTTCTTCTAGAGGAATACGCTGTAAAGCTGGCATAGATGCAAAGGGAATTTCTAGCTCATTGAGATCACAGCGACTGATTAATAAACTTTCCCCAATAACTAAAGCTGTGGCGATTAAATGCTCTTGCGCTCCCCAAATCCAAGCATTAATTACCCTTGTGGGTAAAGTAAAATCTCGATAAACGAGGGTATTTCGCAGGGTGCGTAAATTGGCCCGTTTAAATAGTTGCGGCAAGCAGATAGAATCAATGTCTGCTCGGATAAAAAGACCTCGCAGATGATGTTTATCATTAGCATTTCTGGCAATATCTGACACTGCTTTTAAACTGGTCAAAGAAGTACAAATAAAGATGTTTTTTAAAGAATCAATATTCTTTAAATCTGGTAAAGAAAGAATCTGCACAGATTGAGACTCTGGCAAGAAATTATAAATTTCTTTATCCTCAATTATAACAGTAATTTCTGGCTTATTTAACATGATTAATTCCCCTGCGTACAGACTTTTGCCTCCCATTCAATCAGGAGTGTAGAACGATTGGCTAAAACGTGGTCGAGTATTTGCTTTTTTTCCTTACTAGATATTTTGGCATTGGCGGGCCATTTCACCTGAAAATTTAGACCATTTTCTTGATTACAAAGTAAGAAAAAAACTCTAATTTCCCATTGGCCCGGTTTACGAACATGAAAATGAGGTGGCCAATGATCGTGAGAATTGAAAAACAGATCTAAGCCATCTAAATTAAAGGATTCCACCTTGCCCAAATCTTCACCTCGCCTACCTCAACTCTGGTCACTTAATGCTATTATACACTTAACCAGACATTTTGTCCTTAAATTCTGAAATATAATGTCTGCTTAACCTAGAACGATCAAAGCGTTAGATTAGAAAGAGTCCTTTTTTGAGAGATATTTAAACCTGATGGTCTGGCCTTTTAAACCGAAAACCCGCAAACAAATCGCTCGAATAGAAATTACAGGTGCAATTGCCTCCGATACCCGCCAAAGAGTCTTAAAAGCCCTAGAAATCGTCAAAGAAAGGCAATATCCCGCCCTACTTCTCCGCATTGACTCCCCCGGGGGAACCGTGGGGGATTCCCAAGAAATTTATGAAGCATTGAAGCGGTTACAAAAAACCACGAAAATAATCGCTAGTTTTGGCAATATTTCCGCCTCTGGCGGCGTTTATATCGGTATGGGGGCTAATTATATTATGGCTAACCCCGGCACGATTACCGGCTCGATCGGTGTTATCCTGAGAGGGAACAATCTGGAAAGATTGTTGGATAAGGTGGGAGTTTCGTTTAAAGTGATTAAATCGGGACCCTATAAAGATATTCTCTCCTTCGATCGAGAATTAACTGATGAAGAAGAAAGAATTCTCCAAGATATGATCGATACCAGTTATCAGCAATTTCTGCAAACCGTCGCCGGAGCGAGAAATTTAGATGTCAATCAGGTGAAAAGTTTTGCCGATGGGCGCATTTTTACCGGTCAACAGGCGTTAGAATTAGGAGTGGTCGATCGCTTGGGAACCGAGGAAGATGCCCGACTTTGGGCGCTAGAATTGGCAGGATTACCCCCAGATAAAACTAAATGTCAGACTATCGAAGAACCGAAACCCCTCCTCAGTCGTCTGACGGGCAATCGTTCCCAAATACCCCTAGGATTACAAAAAACCCTACAGCGTCTAGAATTTGAATTGGAAGTTAACGGACAACTATTGTGGTTATACCGCCCCTGATGGCTAGATTAAAGTCGAGAAAAAGGGCGCGTTAACCCCTAAAATTGACTCATCAGGATTAGCGGAGGATGACAATCGTGCAGTGGAAGGTTCGAGCCATTCGGGGAGCGACGACAGTAACGGTTAATACTATTGAAGCTATACGAGAAGCAGTAACAGAACTCCTCGAAGCGATCGAAATTCACAATAGTCTCGATCCCGATGATATTGTTAGTATTATCTTTACGGCAACTCAGGATTTAGACGCGATTTTCCCCGCTGCTATCGCTCGCGAACGTCCCCATTGGCAAAATGTCCCCCTCCTCGATGTGCAACAGATGCAGGTCGCTGGTAGTCTGGACAAGTGTATTCGGGTAATTCTCCACGTTAATACTCCCAAACTACAAGGGGAAATGCAGCACGTCTATCTGCAAGGGGCGAAAAATCTTCGCCCCGATTGGCAGATTTCTCCAGTAACTATTAATCCCTAAAATCTTCGATAACTGACTAAATCCCCATTTCCGACAGCCAACTCAAAATTAATTGATTAACTTTTTCGGGATGTTCATCGTGGGGACAGTGACCAGCTTTGGCAATCGGATAAAATTGGGTATTATTTCCCATTTTAGCTCTTTCTTGGTAAATTACCGAACCGGCGATCGGTGTCCAAGGGTCATCCTCTCCCCAGAGTACCAATAAAGGGCGATCGATTGGCGGTAATAATTCCTGGGGAGAAGGTCCGGGGGGTGCCGTCAACACCGATGCAAACACTCCCCACGCACCCGCATCACAGGAGGGTTGATAGAGAATTTCGACTAATTCCTCGGTAATCGCGGTATGGTCGCGATAAACTTGTTTTAAGGTGTTACGGATGCGATTTTTCTGCCTTACCTGTTCAAAAATAAACTTTCCTGTCACGGGAGAACTAACTAAACCGGTAAAGGCAGCCATGATTAAACGCAGCGGAAAATTTAATTCTTCGGGACGATGGTTTAATCCCCCGGCACAGTTGATAATTACGCCTCCGGCAGTGATTTCGGGAGATTCTGCCATCAGCATTAAGGTAATCAGTCCCCCGATGGAATTACCGATAAATACCGTCGGTTTTGCGATTTTTTCCCGCCAAAAGTCTTGTATTTGCCGCTGCCAAAGGTTGAGACTATAATCTAAAGCGGGCTTATCCGCACCCCCAAATCCCAAAAGATCTAGGGCATAGACTTGATAGCCATTTTCCGCTAAAACGGGGATATTTTTGCGCCAATGACCGATAGATGCCCCAAAACCGTGAATTAATACTAGGGGTTGTCCTTCTCCCCGCACAGTGTAGGGGATGGTGTGACCTTGCCATGTCCAAGACAATTGCTCTAAGCTAGTCGCAGTGATTGGAGATTGTAGCGCCATTGTATGAAGTTTTATTAAGTGATATTTAAATTATAGAGTAAAAATCAGTCGAGAATTTATGCCACAACGCCAGACTTTTACCAATAACTCGATGGAAATTTCCTATTTACAATGGAGCGATCGAGGTATACCTCTATTATTATTGCACGGCATGGCGGATCATGCTTTGGTTTGGTCAAGCTTGGGCGATTATTTAAGCTCAAATTATCAAGTTATTGCCCCAGATTTGCGGGGACATGGGGAAAGCGGTAAACCGGCAACGGGTTATCACTTTCAGGATTATATCGGCGATTTAAGGGCTTTAATTAATCATTTAGGTTGGACGCAAGCACATATTTTAGGTCATTCTTGGAGTGCTAAAATAGCGGCAATTTGGGCAACTAAACAGCCGGAAGTATTTAAGAGTTTAATTTTAGTCGATCCCTTTTTTATCGATAAAATGCCTAGTTGGATGAGGATAACTTTTCCAATTCTCTATCAAGTTTTGCCCTTTTTAAAGATTACTCGTTCCTTTGATAGTTATCAGAGCATAGAAGCGATCGCTCGTCAATTAAAACAATATAAAGGTTGGTCAAATTTACAGCAAGAGGTGTTTAAAAATGCCATCGAACAAAAAGCGGATGGCAGTTGGAGCAGTAAATTTACTTTATCGGCACGCGGGGAAATTTTTGAGGATGTCATGGGGTTTGCTGGATTAACTAAAGCTTTAGATATTCCCAGTTTATTGATCCTTCCTCAACAGGGATTAAATCGCACTGCTTGGCAAATTCAATCCTATAAAAAGTATTTAAAGTCTCTAGAAATTAAAAAGATACCGGGTAATCATTGGGCATTTTTAGGGGAACCTGAAACTTTTAATCAAGCGGTGGCCGAATTTTTATCTGTTCGGGAAAATGACGATGTTTAATTAGAAGGTAATTGAGCTAATTTTAAGCTGGATTACGCTGCCCTAAGTAGGTAGGTATTAAAAACTTTCAGGCGCCCCCCTTATCAAGGGGGGATTAAGGGGGGATCGGCACCCCCCTTATCAAGGGGGGCAGGGGGGATCAAACCTAAAATCCATTTTTAATTTAATTATAACTAGCTACTTAACACCCTAGGTTGATATAAATTTCCTCGGCAATATTTCTGCTACCTCCGGACTCTCCCACTCTAATTTTGCCATTCTCTAAACATCTGTGTAAATAACGAGAATCTGCCAAAATATCGATAATTTTAACGGCAGCATTTTTAAATAAATTTACCTCCGTGGGTTTCTGTCCAATAGTTATCACCGATTCCCCTAATAAGCGCATTTGTGCCTCAGCAAAAGGGTAGGTAAATTGGGGACCAAATCCGGGTATTTGTAGGACGGGTTTTCCTAATCCTACCGCTTGTTCTACTGCTGTCCCCGCCATGGCTAAACAAGCGTCACAATGGTGTAGAATATCGGCAAAAGCATCACGATAACAGCACAATAAAGCCCCATTTTTCTCTAATTTTCCCGCTCCTAAATAATGCCATCCCTCTTGTTTAGCCAAATTTTCTAAGTCGGTTTCTCTGATGCTAGGAATGATAGCAGCCCGAAACTGCATCGGTTTAATTTTAACTATTTCCTCACAGACTTGTAACTGTAAAGCTAAATTACTCAAAGCTTCGGGTAAACGACTCCCCGCTAATAAAGCAATCATGGGAATTTGACTATCTAATTCTAAATCTTTACCCGTTGGTGTTAACACATCCATAATTGGATAACCAGCAAAAATCGCTTTTTTAATACCCCGATTTTCTAAATCTGTTGCTGTATATTTATCCCTAGTAAAAACCCTTAAACACTTGTCTGATCTTAAACATAATTCTGTCAGTAAAGGTAATTTAATTGTACCTTCGTAATAACTGGAAGTAGAAACAATAAAAGCCACAAAAGGACGACCAGTTAAACGAGAGATCGCAATCGGCACAATATCCCCCACTGCTATCAATAAATCACAATTCTTGCTAACTTTAAAAGCTGCTTGAATTTGTTTAATAGTTAGACCGATTAATCCCGCGGCAATATCTTTAATCCAATTAAAAGGATTAGTATAAATAATTCCCCCCGATGGCATAGTGGCAGTGGGTGCAATAATTGGTACTGGCAATTTTTGATAAGCTTTTCCCTCTCCCACTAAAGGCAAAGCAGCTATAGATAATTGGGGCTGAATTTTTTGTAATTCCCCCACAATTAAACTAGCATTTAAATCCTCGCCATGACCATTACTAAGAAATAAAACCTGTTTAAGCATCGATTTGGTATCCTCTCTATTCCCTTGCTGCCAAAGAAACCGCCACCGTCACCGATTTTGCTTCTATTTGCTTGCTGACTAGCAAAGTCTCGCCCATTTTTAAAGCGGCAGCTTCGGCGACGCTAGGGGTTCCCCCTTGCTTGTTGACAATAGCTGAGGGATTGGGGACATTAATATCTCTCAACTCCTCGGCAGTAAAAGTTTTTAGGGGCAATCCTTTCTCCTGACAGTAGGTAATTAAACCCCGTTCATCAGCTTTGATGTCAAGGGTGGCGATACCAGCAATAGCGGCTAAAGAGAGGTGATAACGCTGAAAAACAGCCCTAATTGCCCTATCTATGACCGCTTTCTCCGTCCCACGGATGCAACCTATGCCTAGCCATAATACTCGTCCATGGCATTGCACTTTTGCCCCGGAAGAATCGGCGGGTGAGTGGAAAGCAGGGGAAGCGCCAGTCATCATCGGTGTTGCCTCTAATTGTTGCGGGATTAGGGTTGCCAACGGGGAGAATCACCTTGGGGCTGTTTAGTTAGGGTTTGCGGCAAAAAGTTTTTCCGGGGGGTAGGGTGTGGGGTGTGGGGTGTGGGGTTTTACCAGTTTTGAGGTGGCCAATTACCTAATTTTCAGGGAAAAAGTGCCTAAATTTCCCCCCGATCACTCCCATATCCAGTACTTTTTAGGTTTTTAGATTTATTCAGCAAGCCCTAGTTAGCTAAAAAACATTTATAGCGTTTTTCAGTCTGCTGAGGTACAAAAGTTATGGGTTTTAGGCAAAAGGGAAGAAAAATATGTGTACCTCACTAGCTTAGGAAACGCTATAAGAGAACGTTCGTAAATTAATGTAAAGAAGATGGATTGTTTCTCCCCGCTCCCCGATACCTTTTAAACAGGATTTAGTTTAATACATCTGTGCTACTAGAGCGCAGAATCTGCGCCCTAGATACCTTACTATCCTAGCGGGTTAAGGCCGCGCCTCTTGCGTATAAAGTGCGGGCATAATCGGTCCAAGTACCCTGGCCCCAATAACGGAAACAACTGGTTTGCACGAGCAAATTATAAAGCAGTGCCTCCAGATAATCCGGTCGTCGGGTAAAACTAGGATCCGCCTGTACTAAAGGATCATATTTCTCGTGGAATTGAGCGCTTAATTGGTTCATCGGTTCGAGGACATTTTCGTAACCGCGCACCCAACTGAGATCATTTGTCCAAGATGCCCCATCCATGCTAAAACGGTGGTCGGACTGTTTTAACTCAGCGATCGCCTGTTCTACCGCTTCTGGGGTAGCGGCATCCGGATTAACTCGCTGCCAGATTTTATGCTGGTGTACGGCTTGAATTGGGGGATAATCTTGGGGATTAACGCCAGCAGCCTCGATTAACTCCAGATATTCCGTGCCGTTAAATCCTGCCACACTGGAACCCCCCTGCATTTCCCGCCAAGGATTGGGAAAATCGCGAGGAAATTCATTCATCATCACGCCACCATTTTCACCGTCGGCAATCTGGGAACCTAGGGAAGGAACCCAAACGCCACCGATTTGCTGTTTACCCCGGCATTTAGCCTCGTGGTAGGGTTGCATTTGGGCGACTAATTTGGTGTCGGAACCCTGGGTTTTAATCAAAGCAGTAATGGCAATCACTTCACCGCGAGAATTGCGGGCCACCAAGCGATTAGGAATATATTTTTGTTCCTGACTCAATCCCGAACCGTCGAGATTTTCCACCGAGTGTTCCTGTACCAATAACCAACGATAGCCGCATTCTTTCAGAGCTTTAATATACTCGTAGAGGGTATCGGGATGGTTAGGAAGGTGCATTTCTGGGGGAGAGAACCCTTTGACTCGTTTCAGGGCATCCGGGCCAAAAATCGAGGCAAAATAGGTTTGCCACGCTTGCATCTGTAATTTTAGATCGGGAATCGGTGTGGAAGGGGCCACCGCATGACTCCACATCGTCCCCAACCATTCCACAAATGGTTGATATTGACTGTTACAGGTGATTAATTTGAGTTTATCGAGGATATCCTGCCGTCCCATCTGTACCAAACCCCAGAGGAGATTGCCGGAATAATCGAGCATAATCCGGGGATTACAGCCTTCCGCCACCAATTCCGGGATAAAATCGCCCATGCGACTGTAACACCAGGCAAAAACGCTGGCATTATGGTTATCACCATCCCCCTGATTCTCGAACATATGCTGGAGATTGCAGATTAATTCACCGTTAACACCCGCCGGGATGGTGGGTTGGTGCATATGCAAGGCACAGGCAAAACCAGCCTTAATATTGTCTAATGTGAGATTTGTTGTCGGTAAAAAGATCGGATCATCGTGATTAACAATCGCTGCAATTTCCTGTTCCCAACCGCAAATAGTCGGTAGTCCGGGGCGGATTTCCGTGATAGCGTTCGATTTCGATGATACGGGTGTAGCGATCATAATTTTTCAGGCGAATAGATTGAGATGGTTTGTCCCCACTCTCCCAGGGACAACTTTTTTGACTGGCAACAGGTCACTCTTGACTGTTCACTGCTAACTGAGCTAAGAGTGCGGACTTGATCCTATCCCATTTATACTGGGAGTACCTCCCTCCAGACACAAGCCTTCGTAACTCGTTAAAAATCAAGATGATTCTTTACTGAACTTAACCGATCCTCGCACTATGATCCAAACAACTATCCGCCCTTTTACCTGTAACTTTTAACCATGTTCTCGGCGACTACCGAAATTCTTGTTATCTTCTTCCTGATCCTCCTCAATGGAGTCTTTGCCCTCTCGGAAATTGCCATTGTCTCGGCCCGCAAAGTCCGTTTAGAACAATTAGCCAGAGATGATCGACGGGCGGCGGTGGCCTTAAAATTGGCCAATGATCCCAATCAAATTTTATCTACGGTGCAGATTGGCATTACCCTAGTGGGAATCTTTGCCGGGGCCTACGGAGGAGCGAATTTATCGGTCAGTGTGGCGCAATTATTGGCGCAAGTTCCCGTTTTAGCCCCCTACAGTCAAGCTTTGGGATTAGGATTAGTGGTGTTAATTATTACCTATCTATCCCTGGTGGTGGGGGAATTAGTGCCGAAACGGTTAGGTTTAAGTAATCCTGAAAAAATCGCTATCCTCGTTGCTGATCCTCTCGATAAGCTATCGAAAATTGTTTCGCCTGTTGTCCATCTTTTGAGTCAATCGACTAATCTGATTCTCGGTTTGTTGGGGATTAATACTAATAACAATGATTCCCCAATTACGGAAGAAGAATTGAAAATTATGCTTAAACAGGGAACCGAAGCGGGAACCTTTGAGGAAGCAGAACAGGATATGGTGGAAAGGGTGTTAGGATTGGGCGATCGCAGAGTAAGCCAGATTATGACCACGCGCCCAGATATTATTTGGCTAGATTTGGAAGATAGCGCCGAAATTAACCGCCAGAAGCTAATTGAGAGCAATCATAACCGTTTTCCTGTGTGTCAGGGCAGTTTAGATGAGGTTTTGGGGGTAATCGAAGTCACAGACTTATTAGCGGATTGTTTAAACGGTGAAAGTTTCGACCTAACGAAGGATTTACAACAGCCGCTTTTTGTGCCGGAAAGCACTAGGGGTTTAAAAGTTTTAGAATTGGTGCAGCAAAGTGGTCATCATATTGCCTTGGTAGTGGATGAGTATGGGGTGATTCAAGGATTGGTGACGCGCAAGGATATTTTAGAGGCAATTGTCGGCGATTTACCCCAATTAGATAATATTGAAGATGCTCAGATCGTGCAGCGGGAAGATGGTTCTTGGTTGATCGATGGTACAGTGGCGATCGAAGATTTTAAAGAATTATTTGAAATCAGTGAATTACCCGGGGAAAAACAGGGCAATTATCACACTTTAGGGGGTTTTATTATTACCCATCTTGGCAGGATTCCGGGGGCTGCTGATCATTTTGAATGGCAAAGGTTGCGTTTGGAAGTGGTGGATATGGACGGTAATCGCGTCGATAAGGTGTTAGTAACGCTATTGTTGGATGATTTGTAAGTAATTGTTAGTAAATATCTAGATTTTTTCAAGCTTGTGAAGACCGATACAATTTTTTATCAACTCTTGCAAACCTTTCCGGGGTTAATTTTTGAATTACTGGGAGAATCAACCCAGAAAGCTGAAAATTATCAATTCTCCTCCCGAGAAATCAAAGAATTAGCGCGTCGTTTTGACGGTATTTTTTTACCGACCACAGCAGCACCGGAACTAATTATTTACTTTGTTGAAGTGCAATTTCAGGATAAAAGTGATTTTTATTGGCGATTTTTAACAGAAATTGTCATCTATCTCAATCAGTATAAACCCGTTCAGGATTGGATGGCTGTCGCTTTATTTGCCTCCAGGGATCTGGATAATAATTTTCCCTATCAACTGCGGGGATTTGAGATAACGGGACAGATCAGACGTATTTATTTAGATGAATTAATCGATAATCTGGATCCGTCTCTGGGTTTAGGAATTATTCAGTTAATCGTCGCTACACCCCAATTAGCACAGCAACGAGGAAAACCACTTTTAGAAAAAGCGATCGCTGAAATTGATGATCTAGTTTTCCAGCAAAAAGTTATAGAATTAATTGAAAGAACCTTAGCCTATAAATTTACTAATCTTAGTCGCACGGAGTTAGAAGCTATGTTCGGATTAGATGATCTCAGACAGACTCGACTTTATCAAGAAGCTAAAGAAGAAGGTCGTGAAGAAGCTAAAACTGAAGCGATCGCTGGTTTACTAGCTTTGGGTTTAAGTATAGAACAGATTGCCACTGCTTTGCAATTAGAATCTACCAAAGTACAAGAGACGGCAGCAAGATTATCCTCCCAAAATTAGAAGGGTAAATTAACAAGTTTCTCCCCGATTTTACCCTATTCATTCATATTACGATAGGTAGCCACTGCCGAGGGAGAAATGCGATTGAGATAACGGAAAATCCAATATTTTAAGACTGTATCCAAGATAACGGGAAAAGTGGCGATAAAGAGAAAATTAAACTGGCGATTTTCCGGTAAACCGAAATGACGACTTAAACCTTCTAGGATCACTTCCCAACCGTGGGGAGAGTGGAAACCGACAAATATATCGGTAAAGAGAATAATTAAAAAAGCTTTAGCTGAATCGCTAAGATTATAGAGAATGCCATCAAGAAAAGACTTGACAATCTCGATTTCTCTACGACTAAAAGCAACAACAAAACCAAAGGCAATCAGGGAACAAATATCGGCGAAAATATTAGCAATCGCATTTAAACCTCGTTGGCGAAATTCTTCACTTAGTACCGCCGCTTTTTTAGTAATTTCTCCCTCGATTTCTTCGTTAGATAATTTGGGTGCTAAACCAATCATACCTCGAAAATGTAAAGCTTCCTCAAATCTTCTCAATTCCGAAAAAGCTTCTTCTTCTAAATCCTGATTGATAAAAATAAACTGTTCCTGTTGTTGGAAATATTTATTAACCAAGGGGGTTATCAGGAAAGTTTTGGTTAATTGTTGGGTCAATAAAGGAACAATAATTAACAGTAAAATAAACTTGAGAGAAATGGCTGTTTTATAACGAGAGTTGCGAAATTTCTTTAAAACTGCCTCCTCCGATTCCTCCGCTTGCGGATCGATTTCCTGTTTAATGCGATTAAAAGTATTGACAAAAGAACGGGGTAAAACCCCCGGTTTTTCCGTGGCTTTTTGGGATTTATTACTTTTGATCATTTCCTCATCTTCAAGACTACCAGCCGCTAAAAAAGAGCGATTTCTGGAAGTCTTATTTTTGTCTGTTTCCCGCTCAAAATTTCGGTTCTGGAGACTTTTGGGGACATCTTGAATATCTTCTTGCCAATAATTATCTTGATATTTTCCGATAACACTATCGATAAACTGAAGTTTTTTCAGACAAACATCTGTGGTGACAGTAATCACCCCATTATTAATTGTCGGTTGATTTGGTCCGAAGGTATTCACGATCGAGCGACTAGCTTTAAACTCCGTCAATCTGACTTTAATTTTTTGCAGATAACCTTTAACTTCTGCGATAAAATAGGAATTAGTGCTGCTGCCATAATTCGAGAATTCATTCGCCACTTTTCGCCCTTGAAAATGCTTGTCTTCTATCTCCTTAATCTTCAAAGCTGCATGATAAGCCTCATCTAAAGAACGTTCAGGAGTTTGTAATAACCATTGATTAACACCTTGCAAAATCCGATTAAGATTCATAGGAAACAATTACTTCCACAAGGAAAAAAGCTAGAGTACCGATCAGTCATCTTAACAAATACAATCCAGAAAAAACGATGTCAATCATACCAATTTGGATCGAAGGTGGCACGCGATCGGGAAAAACCACCGCTTTAGTCGGGGAATTTCAGCGCTGGGTGTCTCGCGATCAACTGAAATCATCGCCCCTTCCTCGATCGATCTTAGTTTTCGCTGCCAACGATGATAACAAACGGGAATTAGCCGATCGATTCGCCCTTGCTGTTAAGGGTAGCTATCCGATTCTCTGCAAAACCCCTTTAGGTTTTCTCACCGATGAAGTCATCCTGTTTTGGCCGTTAATTTTCGAGTTTTTGGGGCTAAAAGCGCAATTTCCCCGCCGATTACGCCCAGAAACGGAGCAGGAACTCGCCACCCGTCTCTGGCAACCAGCGATCGCTGAATTCTTCCAGCTTACCAGCATAAATGAATATCGTTTCGTCCGTCAAGTTCTCGATTTGTTACAATTAGCCGGCGCTAGTGGTGTTCCCGCAGAAAAGATACCCGAAAGATTAGCCGACGGATTATCAGAAACAGATTTAAAACGAGTTTTAGCGATTAATGAGCAGGAAACACCAGAAAAAGTGGGAGAATTAATCATTCAATGGCGTGATTGGTCTCTAGAACGTGGTTTATTAAGTTATGGTATCATCTACGAACTCTATTGGCGCTATTTATTCCCTGATAGTCGTTATCAACAGCAACTATTAAAACGCTTCCGGGCAGTTTTTGCGGACGATGTGGACGATTATCCGGCTATTGCCAAGGATTTACTCAGTTTTTTCCTCGATCATGATTGTTTTAGCGTTTTTACCTACAATCCCCAGGGAAAAATTCGCTTAGGATTAACTGCCGATCCCGATTATCTACAAAAATTAGCGGCACGCTGTCAAATTATGCCATTATCCACCACTAACGGGTTAGCCGCTCAGTTTAGCGAGACGGTTCTCTCCTTAATCAGCGACGGTAACTATCTTGGCAATCTTCCCGATCAATTCATCTCCGTGCAAACCACCTCTCGCGCTGAATTGTTACGGAAGACAGCCACAGCTATTATTCAAGCAGTCAATCAAGGAGCAGTAAAACCCGAAGAAATCGCCGTTATTGCCCCCGGTTTAGACGAAATCGCCCGTTATAGCCTGATGGAAATTTTAACCGGTGCCGGGATAGCCGTTCAACCCCTCAACGAACAACGACCCCTGATCAGTTGTCCTCTGATTCGGGCATTATTGACCCTTCTCGCCCTTGTTTACGCAAATTTGGGGCGTTTAGCCCCCCAAGAGGCCCTAGCGGAAATGCTGGTGATTTTTAGCCGTTATCGCTGGGATGAAGAAGAGAATTTAATTCCCGATATCGATCCAGTTCGCGCCGGATTAATTGCCGATCATTGTTATCAAGTGCATCCAGAAAATCCTCGTTTATTAGCGATCGAAACTTTTCCCCGTTGGGATCGCTTAGGACAAAAAGCTTGTACTGCCTACGAAAGAATTTGTCACTGGATCGAAGGGATGAAAAAACGGCAGCAAGAAGCCAAACTTTTACCGATTTTTGTCTTAAATCAAGCGATCGAACAATTATTAAACGATGGGGAAAATTTGCCCTTCGATCACTTGGCAGCTTTGCGAGAATTAATGGAAACTGCCCAACATTTTTGGGAGATCGATCGCCGTTTGCGTGAGAGTGAACCCTCTTTTCAAAGTCCCAGCGAAACTATTAGTCAGTTTATCCAACTTTTGCGCCGTGGTACAATTACCGCTAATCCCTATCCTGTGCGACAATTTATTAAATCTTCCTCAGCAGTCACCCTAGGCAATATCTTTCAATATCGTTCTTTTCGTTCTAGTCATCGTTGGCATTTTTGGCTAGATTGTTCTTCTCCACTCTGGGAACAAGGAGGTGCTGCTACTCTTTTTGCTGCGCCAATTTTTTGGCGAGAAAGTCCCTATCAACCCTGGACAACAGAAGCAGAATTAGAGGAAAATCAGGACCGTTTACAGAGAGTTTTAAGGGATTTGTTAGCAAGGGTAAGCGAAAAAGTTATCCTCTGTCACAGTGATTTAGGAGTATCGGGAACCGAGCAAACCGGACAACTTTTATCCTTAGTACAAGCGGCAAAAGAATATGATTAAGCACTAGAAAAAAATTAACTTCTTGGTTAGGAGAGGCAATAGGCAATAGGCAATAGGCAATAGGCAAAGGGGGGGTTAGATATGTGTAATTAATTTTGCTTAGGTACTTAGTAAAAGGATTGGGGGAGATTCAGCTAATCTAAGGATAGGCGGTTAAGATGCGTCTGAGCTTATAACCTAATTTGGTCTTGACGACCGGCCAAGCTCTTGACTATCTAAATTAGTCGTTAATACTGCCCTGGAGTGCCAGAGTGGGGAGCAGGGAGAAGAAGTTTGAGCATTTGTACTAAAATTTTCAATACGTAGTTTAAATTCAGTACAGCTTACCCACTCTCTGTGTGCGAGAATAGCCTGTGTGAAAAACCTAGGTAATTGTTATGGTTGCACCTATACAAAATAGGCAGTTTAACGGGTTGTCTAGTCAAGAAGCTAGTGAGCGCTTGAAACAGCACGGCTACAACGAACTCCCCTCAACTCAGCATCGTACTTTTTTAAGGATCGCCCTAGACATTATCCAAGAGCCGATTTTATTGCTCCTGATTGCCTGTGGTGTCATCTACCTCTTTTTGGGTGATGCACAAGAAGCTCTGATTTTATTGGGGTTTGTCTTTTTTATTATTGGCATCAATCTTTACCAAGAGCAGAAAACGGAACGTTCTCTAGAAGCACTGCGGGACTTATCCAGTCCTCGGGCCTTGGTGATTCGAGATGGGGAACGGCAGCGAATTGCCGGCCGAGAAGTGGTAGAGGGGGATCTGATCGTGGTGGAGGAGGGCGATCGCGTTCCTGCGGATGCGATTTTGCTGTGGTCCACTCACTTGACGATTGATGAATCGCTGTTAACCGGAGAGTCTGTTCCGGTCAGGAAACGCACCATCCAGCTAGAAGAAGACCCAGAGAAACTTTCAGCCACCTTGAGACCGGGTGGAGACGACTTACCCACTGTCTATTCTGGCACTCTTGCGGTGCAAGGGCAGGGCATTGCCCAGGTGCAAGCAACGGGTATCGGCACTGAAATGGGAAAAATTGGCAAAGCTCTGCAAACGGTTGAACCGGAAGACACGGTCTTACAAAAAGAAACCCGTCGCATTGTCGGTAAATTGACGATGATCGCGCTGGCCATTTGTGCGGCGGTGGTCGTGATTTATGGATTAACCCGGGCCGATTGGTTGCATGGCTTTTTGGCAGGATTAGCCCTGGCGATGGCAATTTTGCCCAATGAAATTCCGGTGGTGCTGGCCATCTTTCTGGCTCTGGGAGCGTGGCGATTCTCGCAAAAACAGGTACTAACCCGTCGCATTCCAGTGGTTGAAACCCTGGGTTCTGTCACCGTTCTTTGTGTCGATAAGACTGGAACCCTGACATTGAACCAAATGGCCGTCAAACAATTGTTGGTTTACAGCGGCTCCAATGCTTGTCTGTACGATGTGACGCTCCACGAGCGCGAACCCTTGCCAGAAGTCCTTCATCCCCTGATCGAGTTTGGTATTCTAGCGAGTCGCAAAGATCCCTTTGACCCGATGGAAAAAGCTTTGCAGCAAATTGGTTGGAATTACCTAGCCAAGACTGAACACCTGCATAGCGATTGGCAACTACTGCGCGAATATCCCCTGTCCACCGATCTCTTGGCCATGTCCTGTGTCTGGGAATCCCTGACGGGGGAGCTTACCGTTGCGGCAAAAGGGGCTCCAGAAGCGATCGCCGATCTCTGCCATTTCAGCCCGATTCAACAACAGGAGCTTGTCGAACAGATCCAGGCAATGGCCGGAGAGGGTTTGCGAGTTCTGGGAGTCGCCCAAGGACGCAAAATGGGAACATTACCCAAAACCCACGCTCTTGAGTCATCCGGGCCTCCAGCCTACTTAGAATCTGACGATCGCTTACCTGTTCAACAACACGACTTTGAGTTTGAATTTGTCGGACTCATCGGCCTGGAAGACCCGGTGCGCCCTACTGTGGCACCTGCGATCGCTGAATGCTATGGTGCGGGAATTCGCGTTGTCATGATTACGGGTGATTATCCGGTAACAGCCCAGAACATTGCCCGTCAGATTGGACTCAGGCCTTTAGACAAGGTGATCACCGGTAGGGAACTGGAGCAAATGGGTGAGTCGGAACTGCGCGATCGCATTCAAAGCACCAACATCTTTGCCCGTGTCGTCCCCGAACAAAAACTATTGATTGTCAATGCACTGAAACGCTCCGGTGAAATTGTGGCTATGACCGGTGATGGTGTCAACGATGCCCCGGCCCTCAAGTCTGCCCATATCGGCATTGCCATGGGTGAACGGGGGACCGATGTAGCGCGCGAGTCTGCCGATTTGGTCCTGTTGAAAGATGATTTTTCGTCCATCGTCGAATCGGTCAAACTGGGCAGACGTATCTTTGACAACCTGAAAAAAGGGATGGCCTATACCTTGGCCGTTCACGTTCCGATCGCGGGTATGTCGTTGATTCCAGTCATGTTTGGCTGGCCCTTGGTGCTGCTCCCCATCCACATTGCCTTTCTGCACTTAATTATCGATCCAGCCTGCACGGTTGTGTTTGAAGCTGAACCGGCAGAGAGCGATATTATGCGTCGCCCACCCCGTAATCCCAAAGAACCCTTGTTCAGTCGTCGGACGTTGCGATTGGCCTTGCTTCAGGGGATCAGCGTTTTAGTGGTACTGGTTATTGTATTTGCGATCGCCTATAACAACGGCAATAGTGAATTTGATGCTCGTGCCTTAGCATTTACGACATTGATTATCTCCAACCTGGCTATGATTTTAACCAATCGTTCCTGGTCCCGAACGATTCCAGAAATGCTCCAAGCTCCTAATCAGGCTTTGTGGTGGGTGATCGGCGGTGGACTGCTGTTTTTGGGATTAGTTCTCTATGTTCCCTTGCTACGACACCTGTTCGGCTTTTCATTTCTACATACTGATGATTTGCTGGTTAGCTTAGTTTCTGGAGTTGTCAGTATTTTCTGGTTTGAAGGACTAAAACTGTGGAACCGTCGGCACTTGAACAGCCAAAAATAAAAGACATCATATAGCGTTTTTCAGTCGGCTGAGGTACAAAAGTTATGGGTTTTAGGCAAAAGGCAAAAGGGAAGAAAAATAGGTGTACCTCACTAGCTTAGGAAACGCTATAGATTCCACGATCGGTTACAAATTGTTGCAGCAGTGCGCTATGTAGTTGCTTGAATGAATTGTGCCTACCTACTTAAATAATCAGCATGGTGGGTTCAATCATCAAGTTTAACCCTCTGCTAACCAGCGCACGGCATCCTTAGCGTGGTAGGTTAAGATAATATCGGCCCCCGCCCGTTTAAAGCTGGTTAAAGTCTCTAAAGTCACCCGTTTTTCGTCAATCCAGCCATTTAACGCCGCCGCTTTAATCATTGAATATTCCCCCGATACATTGTAGGCAGCCACGGGTAAATTAGTCATTTCCTTGATTCTCCAGATAATATCCATGTAAGACAGGGCAGGTTTTACCATTAACATATCTGCTCCCTCTAATACGTCTAATTCCACCTCTTTTAAGGCTTCTCTGGCATTACCCGGATCCATTTGGTAGGTTCTGCGATCGCCGAATTGGGGGGTAGAATCCGCCGCATCCCGAAACGGACCATAATAGGCAGAGGCATATTTAGCCGTATAGGAAAGAATCGGTGTATCACTATAACCCGCCTCATCCAATCCTTGACGAATTGCCTGGACAAAACCATCCATCATTCCCGAAGGTGCAATGATATCCACTCCCGCTTTTACCTGAGAAACGGCGGTTTTTTGCAATAATTCCAGAGTGGGATCGTTTAACACCCTGCCGGTTAAATCTCCCGTTTGCAGATAACCACAATGACCGTGGTTGGTATATTCACACAAACAAGTATCGGCGACAATGAGTAGATCGGGAACTGCCTCTTTAATTGCTGTGGCCGCTTTTTGCACAATACCATGATTGTGCCATGCTCCCGTCGCCTCTGTGTCTTTGCTTTCCGGCAGCCCGAATAAAATAATCGCTGGGATTCCTAAATCCCGCACTTCCTTGGCTTCGTCAACAATTTTATCGATTGATAATTGGTACACCCCCGGCATCGATTTGACTTCCTGGGCGATACCTTCCCCCGTTGTGGCGAAAAGGGGATAGATAAAGTCATTGGCTGTCAAGACGGTTTCACTCACCAGACGGCGCATTTGAGGGGTTTGACGCAGACGACGGGGGCGATGAATAGGAAACATAGTTTTTTGTGATTAAATCGGGAATCTGGTCTCGATTGTTTAGTTTAAATCTTTGCTGAGGATGAACACAAATCGATTCCGCCGGCAGCCCGCAGCCGGCAGCTATGGGCAATATTTAGTTATTTTGAGCTTAATTACACTATTTAGGTCAAAAATGACCTAATAAATCTCTATCGTCGTTTTGAGGGCAAAAAACCAGCAATTTGACTAAAATTTCATCTTTATAGCGATCAATTTTGCTGTCGCCACCACCGCATCTATTTACAAAACTTTACCTCATCAGTTACCAGTTACCAGTTATCAGTTATCAGATATGATACTAAATCCGTTTATTAAAAACTGATTATTTATTCTCGCTTTTGCCTCTTGCCTTTTGCATGAGTGCCTCTCCTCATAACTAGCTTATACTCAACGGATTTAGTATGAGTTTTCAGTTCACTGATGGCTCTCTTGGATAGAGGCGCAAGCGTTCATCGATTACTGTTCACTGTTCACTGACTCCCAAAACCCATCTCCATTTGGGAGAAGGATCGTTTATTCTAGTAGGTAAGAGCGATCGATTCAGGATTTTTGCTATGGCCAACTTAGGTGATTTAGTCAAAAAAGCAGTTTATTTGGGCGTAGGCATTGCTACTTATGCCGCCGAAAAAGCTGAAGTAAATTTACAAGAATTAAGAAATCAAGCCCAAAAATTAGCCGATGAAATGATTTCTCGCGGTGAAATAAACGCAGAAGAAGCGCGGAAATACGTCGATGAGTTGGTGAAACAGGCACAACAGCAAACAGTAGAAGGTAACGAATCTAATATTCCCCATGAACCCCGACGGATAGAAATTATTGAAGACGAGGAAGACACCAAAGCAGCCGATCCCAAAGTAGATGAATTGCGGCAACAGGTGGAACGTCTTCAGGAGGAATTACGGAAACTGCAACAGGATTAAAACCTAGATTTTAGGGACAAATAATTAATTATTACCAGACAAGGGATGCAAGTATAAACATGGACGATTGGCAGAAAGATTTTTGGGAAGTTATCGAAACTGTCGCCCTGGGAATTGAAACTTTTTTCCAAGAAGTAGCCCAAACTATCGAAGAAATTAATGAGGAGATTATCATCGATCTGGAACAGTTTATTCAAGAGGTTTTACCCCAGGAATTAGAAGAATTTTTTAACCTCGATGAGTCCTTATTTTCGGAATTAGATGAACCCTCGGATTTTACCCTCACTCCTAAGGTTAACCCCGATCCTAACACCCATCCTGCTTGTATCGGTTGCCGTAATTATCACGGTTATATCTACGGGGGTAATCTTCTCGTCTGCGGTTTCCATCCCTACGGTTGGGATAGTGATAGTTGTCCTGATTGGCAAGCAGAGAATTAATTATTTTTCTATAAAATCAGGTAGGGTTATTATCCCTACCCATAGCTTTTATCTCAAAGCAATTATCCGTCATTTTTAGTTAAGAATTACCCTTGGGAGCATGGTAAGGTTCAGAATCAAAAGGCTGCATCCCCACATCGGGATATTCATCATTGCTGGGACTAAAAATGCGAGCGAAAGCCTCTGTTAGGTACTGGACAAAATTGTGTAATGTATCCTTGATATTCATTGCTTTTCTCTCCGACTCTCGACAACAATCTCTTTTTCGGATCAGGTTGATTCACCCCTCCATCCCAATTATCTGACCAGAATCTCATCAATTGTTGACTTTTGAGATAATTCTTGAATAATCTTCATAAGACTTTATATTTTTTCTGGTTTATTTAAACTTTTATAAAAATTCTTGTCTTTTTGTAAAGGAAAGATTATTCAATTAAATCGCTGATTTGTTGATCATCTAAGCATAAATATCCATTGACAAAAACTTTTAATTGAGCATTATCTATCTCCTCATCCAAAAAAAGCTCGATGGCTTTGTGACGAAGTTCTTTAATTTTGTTGAGGTTTAATCCCAACTTTTCGATAGTATTAAAAGATGGGGTCACTAAAATAGATTCAGGTAAATAGTTAATCGTGAATATAAGCTTTTTACAGTTGTTTTTTTTCGGGGCGATCTCGCTAACCCTAACTTTCACCCTCGGCTATGTTAGCCTGAGAGCGATCTCGCGCTTTACCGTCAAGGAATGTATGGCCCTTGCTGGTGCTTGGGGAATGGCTTTACAATCGGCGATCGCTTTCGTTAATTTTCTTTGTGGCTTTTCTGGAAGAACTTTTTTTCTGTTAGCGACGGCTGGTTTATTTATTATCTCTCTATGGTTACTGACGCGACAATTGTGGCAAGCGGAAGAAAGAGAAAACTATAGATGGCTATACCTAGCGATCTTGTTCTGGCTCGTCCTGCTAGGGATGCAATTCTTCGTCGTGCTTTACAGTGGGGGATTTTACTACGGGGATTGGTGGATGCACTTCGATATCGCTCAAATTTTTTTGGGACTTCAGAAAACCGATACGGTTTACTTTGGAACTTATAATGTTACTTCTAGAACTCCTTTATTTAATCTATTTTCTAGTTATTATCTGGCACTTTTAGAAAATTCATTTGCGGTTTATCAAATTACTGCGATTTTACCAGGAGTATTCCTGACCCTCCTAATCCCTCTCTTTCTGCGTCCGTCGTTAATTCCGTTAGCCTTTTTCCTCGTGGCTTTCAGTCCCTATTTGAGTAATATAATCACCTACCCTTGGCCGAAGGTATTGGCCACGGTCTATATCTTAACCGGCATCTATTTCTATCTCGACTTGAGAAACAATCCCCGCACAAGAGTCTATTCGCCTTCCGGGATTGGTTGTGGAGTTAGTTGGGGATTAGCTTTTCTCAGTCATCCTTCCGCTATACTCTATGTTATCGCCCCGATCGTCGATAATCTCTGGGTAAATCGTAAAAATTTAGCTCTTGTAGTCCGTCAGTTATTTTTTCCATTAATCCTCATGATCGCCGTGTGTCTTCCCTGGTATTTATGGGGAATCTCTCACTTCGGTCTCGCTTCTATCTTCCAGACGGCAATGGGAACGACGGGGGGGGCGACCGCGAGCGTTAGAATTTCCGATGCTTTCAACAATGCGTGGTCTACCGTTTATCCCCTAGAACTTTCCGACGCGGTTCAAGATCGAATCCAGAAAGGCCCCGGAGAGGGGGGCGAGTTTTACATCTTACGCTATCGGCTGTGGAATTCATGGTTTCGCTTGTATTTTAGTGTTTTAGCCGGCTCTATAACGATAACCCTGAGCGCCGTCCTTCTGACGGTTTTCGGGAAACGAGTTTTCGGAAAAGTTAAGGGTAAACCTTTGTTTCCCAGATCATTTTTAGTATCGGTACTCGCGAGCGGTTTTTTGGGAGGTTGTTTCCTGCAACCCGGATTTCATCGAGGGGGAATTATCGGCGAGAGTATGACTCCTATCGTGGTTCTGTTGCTCTTGATCGTTACCGAATATCTGGCCATGTTACCCGTGAGACTGAAACAGTTAATTCTCTTCACTATCGTGGGAGAGTTCGTTCTTTCTCGGGGGATTCACTTGTTATTTCTCGGTGCGGAAAAAACGGTAGTTTGGGATGGAAATGCCGATCTAAAAACTAACTATAGTTTACAATTCGCCCGGGATCTGATCGGTACTCCGATCGGCTTATTTATGGCGATAGTTGCTTTAATCATTTTTCTGGTGATCGGTTGGAAAACCGTATCGGGAGGCGGTGATCTTCGAGAATCCCTGGAATAACGATTTCCCTTTGCGGGCGATCAATTTTTTGGTAGCAGGATTAGCAATCAATAGAACTGCAAGTGAAATCAATCGAGTGACCGAAAAACCATTTTTATTTTGCTACTCCTTATCATTCTTGGGAGTTAATCGTACTATTAAAAACGGATTTAGTATCATACCCTATTGACAATTGGCAAATTGTGTGGGCATTTCAAGTGATACCAGTCAATCAGAATAGTTACGAACTGGACCCATTTGGTCGATTTTTGTTTAACAATTGAGATGGCAAATTCTCATCAAATATGCCTGAATCGTCATCTGGGTAAGCAACTCACATAAAGTTCATTTTGTCAAGGATTTTTAAGATACCCTTACCCTGTCTGTTAGGTACTGGACAACATTCTGTAACGTATCCTTGATATTCATTGCTTTTATCTCCGACTCTCGACAACAATCTCTGTTTCGGATAAGGTTGATCTACCACCCCAATTATCTGGACAGAATCTCATCAATTGTTGACTTTTGAGATAATTCTTGAATAATCTTCATAAGACTTTATAGTTTTTCTGGTTTATCCAAACTTTTATAATAATTCTTGTATTTTTGTCAAGGAAAGATTATTCAATTAAATCGCTGAACAAATATTTGATTGTTGTCCAGAAAGGTTTGTATCTTTGTTGATCATCTAAGCATAAATATCCATTGACAAAAACTTTTAATTGAGCATTATCTATCTCCTCATCCAAAAAAGGTTCGATGGCTTTCTGACGAAAGTCGTTGATTTTATTGAGGTTTAATCCCAACTTTTCGATAGTATTAATTGCTTTTTGATCATCTTCTTGTGCAGGTTTAATTGTACCATCATAGTTAAAGGCAAAGTGAGACTCACAATCGGGATTAAGTGGAGAGATTAAGAGATTTTCATCAAACCAGTTATTTTTTAGATTACCACAGTGCCGAGGTTCACCAAGCTCAAGATTTGCCTGACACGAACATAGCAAATTGGCATAATCTAGGGGATCAACAGTGGGATCACTTTGAGGTTTAAAATGTTCTATATGCCATTTACCATCAATCAATCGATTTTCACAATAACAACATATTTCCCCCTGTTCTGTCATCAACGCTTTAATTAGTATTTCTTTTGGTTTTCCCGCTAAATTTCTAAAGTCGGGCTGCCAATCTGAGTTAGCTTGCTCTTTCCAATTCTTAAACTCTGGTGGTTCTTGTCTTTTTCTAATATACTTCATTTTCCGATAATTTCCTTGCGTCGAATAATAACTTCAGCTTTAATTAATTCTGGATCATCTTGAATTTTAGCTCTGAGATCATTGATTTTCTTTTTAGCTGCCTCTAATTGATTTTGAGAAATTTGTTCATATATATCTTTCAAAGCTTCAGCGATTTCCTTGGGACGAGTTGTCTCTAATCCCATCAAATCTTCTAAAATTCGATCAACATTTTTGCCGTAGGACTCCTGCACGGGATGAACTTTTATTCCCATTTCTGTTTGTTCCATGAAGTGTAAACTTTCTGGTTGAACATGAGTGATAATATTAGGAGAATGGGTGGAAATAAAAAATTGACAGTTAGGAAAAACTTCTAGTAATTTAGGTACTACAAATCTTTGCCATTGAGGATGTAAATGTAAATCAATTTCGTCAATGATAATAACGCCAGTACCCGTTAAGGGATAAGGATTTTGAGGATTAGCAATCGCCATTCTTCGAGCTAAATCTCCCAGCATAGCAATCAGACATTTTTCTCCATCAGAAAGTTGATTAACAGTAACTATTTTATTCTTTTTTGTTACTTCCATTCTCAAAGGATTACGACGGACGCTAAGATTAGTAAAATCGGGTAGAAAACGTTCGATCGTTTCCCGAACCGCTTCCAATTGGGGATCGGGAAAACAAAAACCTTCCGGTTTAATTCGATCATACTGATATTTTCTATTTTCATTTTCTAAATCTTCACGTTCGCGAAACCATTCAAAAAAAGTGCGAAAATCTGATCCACTGGTTAAAGCATTTTCGTAGGCACTTAGAGAATCAAATTGATGTTTTGTTTTAATTTTTAATGGTATATCCAGCACTGCTCGATTAACAGAATAATAAACAAATAAAGGTAAGTTAATTTCTCCTTGATGTTCAGTAATTTGTCGTTGTATTTGTTGAGTGTATTCATTTAATTGGCTAAAATTACTCCGTTCTCCAGCGTGGATATATCCAGTCCTAGTTTTTACTATTTTCCAAGTAATCTCTTGACTATCTTCCGTCACCCCAGTGATTTCAATTATAGCCGTCCCCTGACCATTATTAATCTCGGTTTCGCTAATCTGTTGTCCACTGGCATTAGTATTTTTTAGGCGCTTAACTAACCATGAAAGCATAATCGCCAAACTATCTAAAATGGTAGATTTTCCCGCACCATTAACTCCTATAAATACATTTAATTGCCGATGAAAGTCGATGTTTAAACTGACTACACCTCGATAATTAATAAGCTTTATAGACTTAATCCTCATGGTTTTTTGTATCGGCAAGATTTGCTTATATTTGAGATAATTGTTAGAGAATGACTCTCGAATAATTGCCAGTAAAACTTAGATAGGGTTAAGAGACAGTAGGACAAGGAATAGAAAAAAATATCGACCAAAGAAATAATAACTAATTTTGGCACAGAACCGGATAGTCATAATGATTATTTATCATTTACCCTCGACCAACTCAAAAAAACCCCGGCTGACTTTCCCGATCGCTGCCCTCTGTGAGACAATCGATCGAGTGTTATCCTAAACTCCGCCAATTTTCATGTCCGACGACGCTACTATTCGCACTGCTGTACAACGTCTCTACAATACCTATCCTTTCCCCCCCGAACCGCTCCTAGACGAACCTCCTCCAGGTTACAATTGGCGCTGGAATTGGATTGCTGCCTATAACTTTTGTTGTCATCGTAAACCTGAACGAGAGGATATCCGCATTCTCGATGCAGGTTGTGGTACTGGTGCGGGAACTGAATATCTGCTCGCTCTCAACCCTTTCGCTCATGTAGTCGCTATAGATATCAGCGAAAAAGCTCTAGAAATTGCCAAAGAACGCTGTAATCGTTCGGGAGTTGCGACAAAGCACCGAGGTTCTCTGGATTTTCACCATTTACCCCTTGAATCGGCCACTAATCTCCCCGGAGAATTTGATTTAATTAACTGCGTCGGGGTGCTGCACCATCTCCCGGACCCGATTAAAGGTATTCAATCCCTCGCGCAAAAGCTGGCCCCCGGTGGTCTGCTGCACATTTTCGTCTATGCACAATTGGGACGCTGGGAAATCCAGTTAATGCAATCTGCGATCGCACTTTTGCAGGGAGACCGACGCGGGGATTATAAAGATGGGGTCGCTGTCGGCCGAGAGATTTTTGCCTCCCTACCGGAAAATAATCGCATTTTGAAACGGGAAAAAGAGCGTTGGTCAATGGAAAATCATCGCGATGAATCCTTCGCTGATATGTACGTTCACCCCCGGGAAGTGGACTACAATATCGATACCCTCTTTCAACTGATTGATGCGTCAGGATTAGCCTTTATTGGCTTTTCTAACCCTTCCTACTGGCAATTAGACCGTTTATTGGGTAAATCCCCCGAATTGATGGCTAGAGCGCAAAATTTAGGAGAAAGGGAACGTTATCGCTTGACGGAATTATTAGACCCGGAAATCACCCACTATGAATTTTTCCTCGCTAAACCACCGATTCTGACTGCCGATTGGTCCGGGGATCAAGTCCTAGAGAATGCAGTGGCCGAAGTTCATCCCTGTCTTTACGGTTGGCCTAGTGCAAGTGTTCTAGACTACGATTATCGGCCGGTTAATCTCTCGGAAAGAGAATTTGCTTTTTTACAAGCTTGTGATGGTCGTTTAAGCGTGGGAGAAATCGACGCTCAAGTTGCTTTAGGATTAACTGGTGTGCGTTCTTTACAACAGCGCCAACTACTGATTTTAAGTTAGAGAAAATTCTGGGATGTTAGAGATAGCGTCCCTTGGCAATGGGCAACTTTTAAACTAACTTGGCAAAATTTTGCCAAAACTTCTTTTTTCTTAACAATTACACCCTTCCTATCCCCATAGTTTCAGCCCCAGAATTAACCGGGGCTGAATTATAATAGTTTAAGAAAGTGGACAAGGCTGCTAAATTTCTGATCAGTCCGATTTTTGCCCATCGGCAAACGGGAGATTTTAATCATTATCCCAAGATTCCGAGGCGATTAAGTCACCAATTTGATCCCTGAGAAGGTAGTCACACCGTTCTAGTTCACATTCAACACAAACCCACTCCCGGGGGGGAATGAACTGACAGAGAGTGTAGATCGGTTGGTGTCTGCTCACTACCCCCTGTTCTACCATCTGACGGACTTCGTCCTTAATCATCCTGATAGAGTAAGCGGTGGGAGCGGTGGAGAAAGTTATGGCACTCATGGGAGATTTCCTGCAAGATCTACAAAAGAAGTCTTATCACTAACTATAGTCTAACCTATAGAGGGACAAAAGAGATTTTTTGCTGTATCGACGATGACAATTTTTTATAATATATAGCGGAACCCTCTCCCCTCGCCAGTTTAGGCTTAGGTTAAGAAAAGTTAAATTTATCGGCTAAAAGCTGTCGAGTCCCCTTATACCAAATCAGTTAAGTAGGTAGGCACAATTATTTGTAGGATGGGTTAGCGGTAGCGTAACCCATGCGGGCGTTGGGTTTCATGCTTCAACCCAACCTTGTATATTGAGAGAGGTGGTAGACCGTCCCAACCTTGGTCAGAAAAGACCGCTTCGTAGCAAGGGTCACCACCATAATCTCCCTGAC